>RFXY01000054.1 GCA_009921385.1 Pseudomonadota bacterium | reverse complement strand
AGCGGGCATCGCAAATTCTTGTCGACTGCAACAACCATGGCCGTGACCATGGCCTTGACTATGACCGTGACCATGGCCATGACCGTGACCATGGCTGTGACCACCACAACAACCATCATCATGTTCGCAATCATCGTGACCATGGCCATGACCGTGAGTATTTTTGGGTGCAAATTCTTGTTGCACCATTCTATAAAAAGCAAGTAGTTGTTGAGTTTCAATATATTTGCCGTAATATTCTTTTGATTTTGGCCGAAATGCAGAAAAAAAGGCACGATGCCGAGATGAAAATGTGTTTTTTGAATTTTCTGCTCGCAACTCCCAATTTTGCAAAAGAGGAATCTGTTTTTCAAGATCACTAGATATGTCTAAACCATATTTATCTTTTATCTTCTCAACCTCTTGTTTTGCTAAAAAAGTTGCAATTTCATATAAAAATTCGTTACTATCAACGATTTTATGTTCTATACTGCCAGAAAAATTATCTTTTTGCCTGAATTTCTTTTGTGCTTTTTCAACTATATCTTTTTTTTCTTGCTCCTCAAGATTGCTTGTTGCTACAAAATTAAGCAAAGCAGAATTTAGCAAAACTTCAGAAACAGTTGTTGGTTTTCCTTGCAAAGAATCGCTCTTCGTTGTGAAATACTTAATAAATTTTTTAGGTTTATCTAAACCTAGATATGAAGAAAAGCTTGGCAACAAAACATTTTGCGGATCTTGTAATTTATATTGTTGACAAAGATTTGAAATATTTTTATTCTGTTCTTGTGTTTCAGAATTTAAATATAAAACTTCTTGATATGCCTGCCTTGACAAAGTAGTGTATTTATTTTTAACTGCACTATAACCAACAAAAGTTACAGCAGAAACCGCCGATAAACCAATCAAGCCCCAACCAACAGGAGTTGTGGCAACTGCACCAGCTCCGACAACCAAAGCAACAACTCCTAAAGTAGTAATAGTTGTAGAAAGTGCCAAATTGCCATAAAATAAACAGGTTTTTAATTTTGCTAAATTTTGTGGATTTTGCGGGGTAAATTTTTCTGCCATATAACGATAACCGCTATCTGGCAAATGAAACAGTGCTTGAATTGGTTTAGGTAAATGATGATGATGGCGATGATTTTCGTCTTGTTGTTGTGTTTCGGCAACATCGGCATAGCTTCGTAAAGACCCTTGTTGTTCTGTATAATTAATGATTGCATGAGTAAAATGATTTATCAAATACATAGGCAAAGAAGCAACGGCAGAAACACTAGAAACAATTGGAAGCACTGCAGAAAAACTAGTTCCACTTAACACCATAACCACCCTCACTCCAGAAAAAGTAGCCCTAGATAACTGCACAGCATTTGCAGGATATCGCAAAAAATTAACTGGATTAGTTATTGCATCTGTTCCTGGATAATTACCTGAAAAAGGATATTGGGGAGGAAGATGATGATGATTACAAGATTCTTCGCAAGATGAATGCGGCATATAGTAAAAATAAAGTTATAAATTGCTGTTTTTTCTTTTAAACCAAGAGGCTTTAGCATATTGAGTTTATGTTTTACAAGAGGTTAAAACCCCTTGTTTCGAAAGAAAAATATAAAACTGAAAGGATGTTTTGCTTATAAACACTCCTGTATATCGATAAAATACAGGAGTGTTTATTTTTCTAAGAAGTAAGTTTTTTAAAACTCGTAGCTAGCAAATAAAGTAGCGGTTCTTCTGTTGGCAAATTGAGAAGCTGCAATGCCAATGCCACTGCCGTCTCTTAGGGCATAAGAGCGATCAAAAACATTGTTAAGAGCCAATCTTAATTGCCACTGTTGAATTTGTTTGGTTGCAAACAAGTTAAATTGAGTGTGGCTAGGCATTTTTTGAGTATTCGCCTCGCCCCTTCTTAACCCGCTACCAAACAACACATCGCCACCAAGCCTAGTTTTGATTGCAACAAAATTATAGGCAGAGCCAGCCGAAGCAGTGATTCTTTGGTCGTGATCTGGCCTGATACCTTTTTGAGTATAAGCAATTTCGGCTGTTTCATGCAAATATTGTGCCGAATTTAAGTTATAAGCATGCGATTGTTGCCAAGCCAAATTAACATAATTTTGCCAAGTTTTGGTTTGATAATTAGTAGTAAATTCTAAACCATAACTTTTTGCTTTGGCATAATTGAAAGGCTGAAAAATTAAAGCATTGCCAAACTGCCCTTCGTCTAGCATATTTTTGATGTCTTTATAGTAGGCACCTGCCCCAAAATTGAGATTTTGATTGGCTTTATAAACCAAACCAACATCGTAATAATCGGTTCTTTCGCTTTTGATTTTGCCGTTTTGCAAGTTTTCAAAAGCATTGCTAGTGTCAACAAAATCGCCAGCATTAACAGCGGTTGCCAACTCTGCCTTGGGGGCGGTTAAATATTTAGCATAACCTGCATGCAATTTGGTTTGCTCGTTTAACTGATAAACAGCACCAAATCTTGGGCTAAACTGCCGATCTTTTACCACTCCTTGCACCTGATCGAATCTGCCACCAAAATTTAATTTTAAATCTTGCTTTAACTCATATTCGTTTTGGGCATAAAAACTAGCTAAATTCGTGTTTTTATGATTTTTTCTTGCAATTAAATTGGCAACATCAGAGGTTTGATTACCATCTTCATCGGTTAGCACAACCCAGTTTTTTTCATTATTAGAAATTCTAGTGTTGTTAAAATAAACACCTGCACGTAAAGTGTTTTTATCGTCAATTTTCAAGCCAACATCGCCTTGCAAACCACTTGCCAAACTAGATTTAGTAATGTCAGAAGCTGCACCACTAAACATAATATCTTGAACTTTGTCGCCTCTAAATTTTAAGCCGCTATGCCTGCTAAATAGCGATACTTGATAATTTAAGCTAGAATTAACAGCCTCTTGCAAAGCCAACACAACAAATTTATTGTTTTCGTATTGATTTTGCCTTGCTTGCGAAGAATCGGCAATTTGACCTTGCAAATTAAATGACTGTTGCAAATTTGCAGAAGTCGGAATTTGAAAGCGATTGCTAGCATTGGCAGCAATAACACTAAGTTTTTTGGTGTCGCTTAACAAATAAGAAGAATAAAGAAAAAATTTATCTTGCTTGGTGTCGTTGTTGATAGATTTTTTTGCCGAAGTTGGCGATTCTATGCCACGATTATTTTGCAAATAAGAGCCACTTACAAAATAATTTAACTTGTCGTTGGTGCCACTAAATTGCTGATTAAAACCCAAGTTTTCATTTGAACCAACTTGTGTTTCAGAGTATCCGCCAAAAGCATTTTTGCTCTGATTTTTGGTTTTAATTTCCACCACCCCGGCAGTTCGATAGCCATATTGAGCTGGCAATGCCCCAGTGTGCAAATCGATAGTTTCGGCAAATCTGGCATCGAGAGTTGCGCCAAAACCATTTATGCCCTCTGGAATTATCACATCGTTGATGCGATATTGTAAATTGCTATGATCGCCCCTGATATGTAGTTGCGAGTAAGAATCTTGAGTTACACCTTTTGCCCTCAACAACACCGAAGCTAGGTTTGATGCCTGCCCCTGCGGTAAATTATCAATATCTTGCTGGCTAAAACTAGTAGAGCTGCTACCAGTTTTTGGCGAAAGATCGGATCTTGCCTTGCTGAGCCTGCTTGACACAACTTGATATTGCAAAGTTTCTGGTTGATTAGCATTGCTTGCCATCGCTGAAAAAGCAAATAAGCTAAAGCATAAAATAGTAGAAATAATTTTCATTTGTTTGGTAATTAATTTTTTAAAAATAATCTAAATTCTCCTTGGTTGTAGAGGGAGAGTTGTGCCATTTCCATAAATAAATATCACGATTCGATCTAAATTTCCCGCACTCAAAGAAGGGGGCATTTACTTTTCTCGATCTCATCGCCCTCCCCTCGAGGGAGGGCAAGAGCTACGAAGTAGCTCTGGGAGGGGGCAAATTATATTATCAACAAAATTATAATTTGAGTTTGTGATATGATTTTTTGACCCCCCACCAAAATTGCTATGCAATTTTTACTCCCCCGTAAAGCGGGGGAGTGATTTAGATCGAAGGTAGAAATGGTATTATACCAAACAGGGCGGGCCGGTTTTAAAAAAATTACAGACAACAGAAGTGAAAGAGAAAAAATGTTTTTTATCAATAAAAAAGCATAAAACAAAAGCAAGAAAAGTGGCAAAAAAACAAAAGGTGGCAAAAATTTTATTTTGTTGCCAAAAGCTACACAACAAACAAAAATGCCAATGCTGAGAATGCGAATTGTCGATATCAAGAAATTGCGGTTTTTGATCCGAAGAAAAATATTGTCGCTGAGGGTGTTGATTGAAACCATGAACTAGACTATGATTGCTACTAAATGTAGGCAACAAGCACAAAATAGTTAAAAATAGGTAAAGAAAAAATCTGTTAATTTTATTGCTTTGGTGTAGCATTTTTATTAATTTTGGTTTTTATTTTGGTTTTTATTTTTTTTGCTCGTCTTGATTATCAAACAAAATTCGAGCAGAATCACCTTTTAAATCTTGGTATTGATTGGTTTTTATGCACCATAAAAAGGCAAGCAAACCAACAAAACCAAGAAGCAAAGTGATGGGGATAAGAAAAATTAAAACAGACAAAACTAGTTAGAAGCTTGCTGTTTAGCTAATTTTTCTTGGGCTTTCTTTTTTAAATTAGAGCCTTTTGCTTTAGGAACAAAAGTTGGTTTATATTTTTCGGCACCTTTTACACCAAGATTGATTAAAAATTTAGCTACTTTTTCGGTAGGTTGGGCACCAACAGAAAGCCAATATTCGGCTCTTTCTTTATCAACAACCAGCTTTTGAGTGTTGTTGTCGGCTAAAATTGGATTATAAGTGCCGATTTTTTCTAAAAATTTAGAATCTCTTGGAGAGGTGTTGTTAGTGGCTAAAATTTGGTAAAAAGGTAGGTTTTTTCTGCCACCGCGTGATAAGCGAAGTTTTATCATAGTTTTGTTAAATATTTGATAATTAAAAAATATAACCAAAATTATAAACCCAGTATTTTCTTTTGCAAGTTATTTTTTGCATTTCTTTATGAAAATGAAATCATTTTTTGTGCATTTAATATATCTTTTGCATATTTTTGCATCACATTTGGTTTTTCTTTATGTTGCGACATTATTTCTTCAACCTCTACTGAAATATGTTTTGCAAATAATTGCTTAACATCATCACCAAAATGTTCTCCTTCCGCTATTCGTTTTGTTTCTTTTGGATCTTTGATATACAAACAAATTGCAAGCATCATTTCGCCACTATTATTCCTCATATACAAAAATATTTTGAAAAATTCATTTATCTGGCGGGGCGATAATTTAAAAACAAGAACAAAATAATTCAAAGAAGAAAAATCTAATGGAAATTTATTTTCCAACTTAGATGATATTTCCGTAAATTTTTTTGTAATATATTCTTGAGAATCACCAAGAAAATAAGGCAAAGAAATGTTACTGGTGGCGAATTTTCGGTAATATTCATTAAAATCAAGCTCTCCATACAAACATTTTACCGACTTTTCTATTTGCTCTCTATTTACTGCTAGCACAAAAACGATATTTTTCACATCAAAAAAATGCTTTAAAGATTCCAAAAACTCAACAGCATAGCTTGGTCTTGCTCGATCTAACTCGTCAACCAAAATTACCAAAGGTTTTTTCGCTAATTTTTCAATATATGTTTCTAAAAAATCTTTTGTATTTTGCAGTGATTCTTTTTGCTCTCGATAGTCTTGCAAAACTTCATCTACTACAGTTTCTGTTGTCTTTGTTGCTTCAACAACAATTTCTTTACCATCAATGCCGGTGACCTTGTTTAACAATTGACCACTTATGGTTGCAAGAGTGGAAAAAGCTATTTTTAAAATTTTTGCGGATTCGTCTTTTTTGCCTTTTTCATCAAGATAATTTGCAAATTCAAGCAAAATAGTTAAAAGTGACGAATGATAAAAATCATTTCTCCAAGCATCAATAAAAAAACATTCAAACTCTTGATTTTTTAAATGAGTTTCAAACATTTGTAAAAAATGAGTTTTGCCCATGCCAAACTTGGCATCAAGGCTAATAACCCCGCTTCCTTCGTTAACCGCGGCTTCTACTTCTATTAAATTTACAAGATTATTGGCGAAAGTTGTGAGATTGCCATAATCGTCATTGATAAAATTTTTTTGTCGTTCAACCTTTTGATTTGTAACATTTTTTTGTTGTTCAACCTTTTGATTTGACATAAATTAAGCGATTTTTATTAAAAGTTATGTTATTTTAAACAAAGCAATTATAATTGCAATATAAAGAAGCTTCGAGCAAAATTTGCCGAGGTAGTGTTTGCAAGTAGCGCTTCGGATATTTCCCTTCTAAAAAAGGGGAATTTATATCGAGTGCTTTTATATTTTTCTCACAAAAAGAAGTTCTTGGAATTTACCTTCTTGTAGAATGAGTGCCTGCGAAGTAGTGCGGGGTAGTGTCAGCAAGTCACGGCAGGATCTACTCGAAAAAACATCGGCGATCGTCTCCCAACACTACCCCCCGTCAGGCTTCGCCTGCCACCCCTTCCACAGGAAGGGGAATTTTGCCCCCAGAACTTGATCCAGTAAGGGGTGGCACAAAGTGGTGCCGGGGTAGTGTCGGCAAGTCAACGGCCAAGGGATTTCCTCGGAAGTGGCATTGTACCGTGCCTCACAACACTACCTTGGTCTTTTTTTTGCCAAGGCAAAAAAAAAATCCACCCCTTCTAAAAAAGGGGAATTTATACCATTTCCACTAATTAAAACCACATTATAACAAAATATCATGTTTAGTCGTGCTATCGCAACGACATGATTTTTGAGATAAAAACTTTAAAAAAC
>RFXY01000053.1 GCA_009921385.1 Pseudomonadota bacterium | reverse complement strand
GGTAGTGTCGGCAACACACGGTAAGATCTTTCTTCGAAAAAACATCTGCGATCGTCTCACAACACTACCCCTTCTACAAGAAGGGGAATTCTGACCGAGAAATGCTTGCCGACATTGCCTCGACACTTCGTTCTGCTCTGCACCAGAAGAGGGGAAATTTAGATCGAAGTTTGGTTTACACACAAGATTTTATTAATTTGGATTGGTAACAAAAACAATATTGACTAAATTATGTTTTTGCAACAAGGCAAGTAGGGCAGTAATGTTGCCGTAGCTAGTGTCTTTATCGGCATTTAGATGTATTTCTTGACTGCTATTATGCATTGCAATATCAAGTAAATGATTGTTTAAATCTAGCAAACTACTAGCTTTTTCTTCTAAAAAATACTCTCCGTTTTTGGTGATGGCAATGACAATTGGTTGAGTATTGCCAATTTGCTGAGCTTTATCTTTTGGAAGTTCTAGCGAAATTGCCGAGTGCACACTTGGAGCGCAAACCATCAGCACAATTAAAAGCACCAACAACACATCAACCAAAGGAGTGATGTTGATTTCGGTGAGCGGGGCATGAAGATTTTCGTTATCAAAAGAATTTAACATTTTTTTGTCAATAAACTAAAACAAATATTTTCAGACAAATGTCTTAAATGTTGCATCAATAATTTGTTATATCTCACAATGCCATTATAGGCAAGCATTGCTGGTATTGCCACCGCCAGACCGATGGCAGTGGTAACCAACGATTCGGCAATTGGGCCTGCCACCACAGAAATAGAGGCATTACCGCTTGTGGCGATTTTTGCAAAACCGTGATAAATGCCTAAAACCGTGCCAAACAAGCCAATAAAAGTTGAGCCAGAACCAATAGAACCAAGCAAAGTGAGGCCTTTGTCGAGTTGGCAACGAATGTTATCGAGCTTTTGCACCAGCTGAGTGATGATAAATTCTTTTTGCAAATCAATATTGAGTTCTAAATTTTTATTTTGCTCTAAACTAGGTATTGCAGAAAACAAAGCAAAAACAGCAGAATGTTTAGGTAAAGATTGATATTTTTGACTTTTAAGAAAATCTTGCCCAATATTTTGCCCAAAATCTTGCCCAAAATTTTGATGATTAACAAGTTTTAAAGCTTTGAATTGGCCATAAAGTTGATAAGTTTTGTAAAAAATGAGATACCAACTAAATAAAGAGGCGAACAACAAAATTGCCACCACCACATTGGCAACAAAATTATTTTGAGCAAGAACTGCAAAAAGATTCATAGTTAAGTGAGTTGAAATTTAATAGGCACCAAAACAGAAGCCTTAACATTGTGACCATTTTGTTTTGCCGACACAAATTGCCATTTTTTCACTGCCAAAATTGCTGATTGATCTAAAACATCAAAACCACTGCTTTGATGAATATTAATTTCGGCAGGCAAGCCGTTTTCTTGGACCGTCACTAGTAAAATTACTTCGCCTTCTATGCCCATTCGTTTGGCAGAAAGAGGATATTGCGGTGGGTTGTTATTGAGATATTCTGCTTCAAATTGTGGAGCGATAATGCTAGAATTGTTGCTGTTGCTGTGTTTAGCCTGATTAGTTGCTTGATTTACCAAACTATTTTTATCATTTTTTGTAGGTGATTTTGCTTTTTTTACATTTGATGTTGTTGCTGTATTTTGTGTTAAGATGTTTGTTTGAGTGGCTATTTTAAAGCTTAAACTCGTGGCAATTTGTGGCTTGATGGCATAATTTGAAACAGCAATTGAATTGCCAGGAAAACCACCAAAAACTAACAAAAAGTGCAAAAAAATAGAAAAAGCAAAAGCAAAATGTTTAAAATTGACAGATAAAGACATAATAAATTAATGACTATTTTTTAGCAAAAAAAAAATTATAAAATATATTTCTTTGATAGTCAATATCATTTTCAATTGAAAACAATATTTTACCAAGAAAAAATCATAAATAAAGACTTGATTATATTTGTTGGCTGAATTAAAATAATCAAAATATTATCCAATTTTAACATAAAAAATCATATGAAATTGTTAGCTTGTAATAGCAACAAACAGCTGGCTTCTCAAATAGCTTCGCATCTTAAACTTGATTTGGTTTTGGCAGAGGTAAAAAAATTTGCTGATCACGAAATTTTTGTTGAAATAGCCGAAAATGTGAGGGGGCAAGATGTTTTTATTTTACAGTCAACTTCTTATCCTGCCAACGATCATCTAATGGAGCTTCTTATTGCTATCGATGCCCTAAGAAGAGCTTCTGCTAAACGAATTACTGCGGTAATGCCCTATTTTGGCTATGCCAGACAAGATCGTAAAGTTGCCCCTCGTACACCAATTTCTGCCAAATTAATTGCCAATCTCATCACTTCTGCTGGGGCAGATCGAGTTCTTACTCTCGATTTACATGCTGGTCAAATACAGGGTTTCTTCGATATTCCTGTCGACAATCTCTATGCTTCTCCTTTGTTTATCGATCATATTTTACAAAATTTTGATGTTAACAATTTAACCATTGTTTCTCCCGATGTGGGCGGTTTAGTGCGGGCTCGTAATGTCGCTAGCAAAATTTCTGCCGATTTAGCCATTGTCGACAAAAAAAGAGTTAAGCCAGGAGAAAGCGAAGTGATGAACATTATTGGCAATGTTGCTAACAAAAATTGCATTATTGTTGATGATATGGTTGATTCTGGTGGCACTTTATGCAATGCCGCCTCTGCCTTAATTAATCAGGGTGCCAAAACTGTTTCTGCCTACATTACACACGGTGTTTTATCGCAAAATGCTTGGCAAAAAATTGCTAATTCGCAATTGCAAAAATTAATTATCACCAATTCTATCAATCCAACCGCACAAACTTTAACAGCATCAAACATAGAAATTATCGACATTTCTTTTCTTTTGGCAACTGCAATTAACAACATTGCTTGCGAAAAATCTTTATCTGCTTTATTTAATTAATTTTTTTGCCAAATGAAAAAACTTTTATTAAAACTGTTTCTTCAACATAAAAAACAAATTTTTAACATTTCAGCAATTTTAGTGTTTGCTTTAATAATTGTTGTTTTGGTTTCTGTGGTTGCAAATGTTTTATATCGTTATAAAAATATCAATCAAAGAGGCTTTTTTATTGAATTTGCCACCGATGGCAAACCAGTTGTTAAAGAGCCAGAAAAAATCCCCGATCTTAACGAATTACTTGCCTCTGCCGATTTTTCTCGAGGCGAAAAAATTTTCAAAAAATGCTCTTCTTGTCATAACATAAATCAAGGCGAAGGGGCAAAAGTTGGCCCAAATCTTTATGGTGTTGTTGGTAGAAAAAAGGGTTCGGCAATGGGTTTTGCTTATTCTGAAAGCTTAATTGCCAAAGGCGGGGCTTGGAGCAAAGATGAAATTAATCAATTTATCACTAAGCCAAAAAACTATATCGCAGGCACTAAAATGGCTTTTGCTGGTCTAAAAAAACCACAAGATCGAGCAGATGTTATTTCATATCTTGAAAAAAAATCAAACAACTAAACTATGACTACAGAACAAATAATCGGCATTATTCTCACTTTAATTTTTGGGGCAGTTTTTGGCTCTTTTGCCACTCTTTTTGCCTATCGCCTACCCAGAAAAGAATCTTGTTTTGGCAGATATTTTGGCCCAAAATCTCGCTGTTCTAATTGTGGCACCACCATCATCACTCGCGATTTAATTCCGGTTTTAAATTGGCTTGTTACCAGAGGAAAATGCCGAGCCTGCCATCATCCTGTGCCAAAAGTGCATTTGTTTGTTGAGCTTACTACAGTTTTATTGTTTTTAGCTTGTTATTATAGCTTTGGTTTTAGCGAAAAATTTATTATTTACTCATTGGCAAGTGTTGCTCTGGTTGTTGCCATGGCTAGCGATTTTACTCACAAAATTTTCCCCGATCAAGTGTTGCTGTTTGTGTTGTTTTTTGTTGGTTCAGATAAAATTTTGCAAGATCAAACCATATTAAATATGGCATATTCTGGCTTGATTGGTGTTTTTTTTGTGATCGCTTTACACAAGCTTGTTTACAATAAAAATAAACATATTTTTGCCAACGAACAGCATTTTTTTAGTTATAGCAAATTTGTTTTAATGGCCTCTGTATTGCTAAACATTGAAAATTTTTTATTTTATTGTCTAGTTTTAACAATCACTCTTTTTGCTGTTTTTAAAGCTCTAAAACCAACAAAACCATTTAGTTTTGGCTATATTTTTATTATTCCCTTCATTTGTTTAACCATTATTTCTCCTCTATAATATGCTTGATTACAAAGTAAAAGACATTTCACTTGCCAAATTGGGTCGACACGAAATCACTCTGGCAGAAAACGAAATGCCAGGTTTAATGTCTTTAAGAGCAGAATATGGCAGCACTATGCCTTTAAAAGGGGCAAAAATTGCTGGCTGTTTGCATATGACCATCGAAACTGCGGTTTTAATTGAAACTTTGGTGCATTTAGGGGCCGAAGTTCGCTGGAGTTCTTGCAATATTTTTTCTACTGTCGATCAAGCAGCATCAGCAATTGCTAGTGCTGGCATTCCTGTTTTTGCTTGGAAGGGCGAAACCCTTGAAGAATACGAATGGTGCATCAGGCAAACTATTTTTGGCAAAAACGGTTGGTTGCCAAACTTGATTCTCGACGACGGTGGCGATCTTACCAAAATAATTCACGAAGAATATCCAGATTTACTAAACAACATCAAAGGTTTATCCGAAGAAACCACCACAGGTGTGGCAAGGCTTTATCAAATGCAACAAGAAGGCAAATTGCAAGTGCCTGCCATCAATGTTAACGATGCAGTAACTAAATCAAAATTCGACAATCTCTATGGTTGCAAAGAAAGTGTAATTGACGGCATAAAAAGAGCAACCGATGTGATGATTGCTGGCAAAATGGTGGTAGTTTGTGGCTATGGCAATGTTGGCAAAGGTTGTGCCGAAGCCTTTAAAAGCCAAGGGGCAAGGGTGGTGGTAACCGAAGTTGACCCCATCTGCGCTTTGCAAGCAGCAATGGCGGGGTTTAGTGTGTTGCCCCTAGAAGAAGTTGTTGAACAAGCCGACATTTTTGTTACCGCCACAGGCAATGTTTCGATAATCACTTTTGAGCATATGAAAGCTATGAAAGATTGTGCAATTGTTGGCAATATTGGGCATTTTGATAACGAAATAGAGGTTGAATCTCTGCGAAATTTAAAATGGATCAATATCAAGCCTCAGCTCGATCAAATTAATTTTCCAAACGGCAAAAGGCTTATTTTATTGGCAGAAGGTCGATTGCTTAATCTCGGTTGTGCCACTGGGCACAGTGCTTTTGTGATGTCTGCCAGCTTCACCAATCAGGTAATGGCACAAATAGAATTATGGCAAAATCACAGCAAATATCAAAAGCAAGTTTATATTTTGCCAAAATATCTCGACGAAAAAGTTGCCAGATTGCATTTGGCAAAACTTGGTGTTAAGCTCACTTCTCTTACCCAAGAACAAGCAAAATATTTAGCAATTAATCCACAAGGACCTTTTAAAACTGACAACTACAAATATTAAACTTATGCAAAAATTTCTCATCACCGAAAATGGATATGCAAAACTCAGAGAAACCCTCGAAAATTTAAAAAATCACGAAAGACCAAAAGTGATACAACAAATCGCCGCCGCGCGAGAATTGGGCGATTTACGCGAAAATGCCGAATATCATTCTGCCAAAGAAAAACAAGGCTTTATCGAGGCACAAATTGCCGACTACGAAGACAAAATCAACCGAGCAGAAATTGTCTATATTTCTAAACTTTCTGGCAATAAAGTGGTCTTTGGTGTTACTGTTTTGCTTGATAATGGCAAAAAAGAAATATCCTATCAAATTGTTAGCGATTTTGAAGCTAATCTAGATCTTGGCTTAATTTCTGCCAATTCTCCAGTTGCCAAAGCCTTGCTTGGCAAAGAAGTTGGCGACGAAATCGAAATCAACACTCCTGGCGGAATAGTTTTTTACGAAATCTTGTCAATCAAGTTTGTTTAAAATATGCAAGTCAATCAAATAATTTGTGGCGATTGTCGCGATGTTTTGTCTGGTTTTGCCGACAAAACATTCGATTTAATTTTTGCCGATCCACCATATAATTTGCAATTGCAACAAGAGTTAAGAAGACCCGACAATAGCTTGGTTGATGCTGTTGATGATGACTGGGATAAATTTTCTAGTTTTGCCGAATACGATTTATTTTGCCAGCAATGGCTCACTCAATGCCAAAGAACCTTAAAAGATGATGGAGCGATTTGGGTTATTGGCAGTTATCACAATATTTTTCGTATTGGTAAAATGATGATGGATATGGGGTTTTGGATTCTCAACGACATTCAGTGGTATAAAACCAACCCAATGCCAAATTTTCGAGGTGTTCGCTTTACTAATGCTACCGAAACCTTATTGTGGTGCAAAAAAAGTTCCGATCAAAAAAAATATACTTTCAATTATCAGCTTATGAAAGAGCTCAATGGTGGCAAACAAATGAAATCGGTTTGGGAGATTGGTTTATGCACCGGCAAAGAAAGATTGCGAGATAAAAATGGCAATAAATTACATTCAACTCAAAAACCGCAAGAATTATTACGTCGAGTTATTTTATCATCTTCAAAAGAAGGAGATTTAATTCTTGATCCATTTTCGGGCAGTGGCACAACCGCAGCGGTTGCAAAAACTTATAACCGCAACTTTATTGGCATAGAAAAAGAACAAAAGTATGTTGATATTGCTTTAGCTAGATTACAAGATTCAATACAAGATTATTTATTATGATAACACAACAAGATCTAGAAAATATTATCAAAGATTCAATTATAAAGCTTGTCAATGAAAGTTTATC
>RFXY01000052.1 GCA_009921385.1 Pseudomonadota bacterium | reverse complement strand
CCACCCCTTCTAAAAAAGGGGAATTTGCCCCCAGTTCTGCTTGACAACACTACCCTTGCAGAAAGTTTTCTGGAATTTTTTTATTGCTGTTAAGGCCACCAATGTCTTTTAGTGTGTGTAGTTTTTGCACCAAATTTCCTTTGCCTTCGGTGATTTTTTTTTGAGCTAAGTTATAATAATTATCTGCTTTCTTAATTGCTTTGCCGATTTCTTCTAGATTTTCTAAAAATGCTACCGATTTTTCATAGATAGAATCGGCCAAAGAAACGATTTGTTGGTAATTTTCTTCTCTTTTGTATCGTTGCCAAATGTCGTGAATAATTTTTAAGCAAATTACAAAATTGGTGGGGCTGGTAAGTAAAATTTTTTTCTCGTATGCTTCAAACCATAATTGCTGATTGTGTTGCATTGCCAATAAATATGCAGGCTCAACGGGAATAAAAGCAATAGTAAAATCAAGTGCTTGCTTGACATTTTGAGCATATTCTTTTTTAGCCAAATTTTTAATGTGTTGCTCTACCGAATTAATATGATCTTTGAGATGTTTTTCGTGGTTGGTGGCAACAAATTCGTTGTAAGCATTCAGAGAAACCTTTGAATCGGTGATAATAATGCTTCCGTCGGGCAAAAAAATTTGAAAATCTGTTGCAGGCCAGAATGTTGCAAGATTTGTTCTAGCAACATTTCGCCCCAATTGCCTTGTATTTTGTTGTTTCCTTTAAGGGCAGAGCTTAAATTATTGGCTTCGGCACTGATTTTGTTGGTGTGTTCAAATAGATTATGAATTTTTTCTTTTAACACTTCGCGATCGACAATGCTTTGTTGGTTGGCGGTTTCTAGTTTATTTTGTAAATTATGAAGATCTTGATTGAATGGGGCAAGAATTTCGCTGATTTTTTGTTGATTGAGAGTGGTTAATTTTTCAGAATTTTGAGTGACAATATGAGAAAATTGCAATTCTAGAGTTTCTTGCCATTTGATGTTGCTTTGAGCGGTGATTTGTAATTTGGTGATGTTTTCTTGTAATTCTATTTGTAATTTAAGATTTTGTTGCTGTAAAAGCTCATGTTGTTGTTTTGTTTGGTTTAATTCTTGTTGTTTTTGCATTAAAGCTTCTTGTTGATAAGTGCACTTGGCAGAAATTTCGCTGAGATTTTGTTGGTTTTGATGATATTTTTCTTGATTGTGTTTATTTTCGCACAAGAGTTGTTGCAGTTGCTGTTGCAGGTTGCTTTCGTTTTGAGTTTTAAAAGATAAATTTAAATTTAATTTTTGTATTTTAAAATAACAAAATAGCAACAGAGTCGATAGAAAAAAGCAGAAAAAACCTAATAAAATAAGCATAATTTTTAATGATTATCCATATTTTTAAAACCAGTTTTAAAATAGGCAAAGCCAGTAATGAAGGTGAGGGTCGAAGCCAAAACAAATAAAAATTTAGCAAATAAACCAATAATGCTGATGATAATATATTTTATATCGGCCTCGATATAACCGCCAAACCATTGATATAAAATATAGGAAGAGCCATTTTCGCCTAACAACAAACCGCCAATGCCAAACATTTGCACAGCAGTTTTGTATTTTGCCAAAACACTCACTGGCACTTTAATGTTGATTTCGGCTAAATATTCTCGCAAACCAGAAACCAAAACTTCTCGAGTAATAATTATTAAACCAGGAAATAAAATCCAAGGATTGTTGGGGTTAAATTTAATTAACATAACAATGGCAACAATCACTAAAAGCTTATCTGCAATGGGGTCGAGGCACCTGCCGAAATCGGATTGAGCTTTCATTAATCTCGCCAAATAACCATCAAAGTAATCGGTGATAGAGGCTATGGCAAACAATAGTGTGGTGACAATATTAGAGAGCATTCCGGGTATGTAAAAAGAAAAAACCAACAACGGAATGATAATTAACCGCATCGAGGTAAGAAAATTAGGGATTCTTTTAAGATTTTCTGGTGACATTTGGTAAATATTTTTGATGAAAATTATACTTGATAATAATGAAAAAAAAATATTAAGTAAAGTTTTTTTTTGGTAGAAAACAAATTTTTTTAACCCTTTTCTTTAATTAGAAAGGTAAAAACAATCTGGTTTGCTAAATAAGTAATGCAAAAATTGATTATTAAGAGTGTGACCAGTTTTGTGAGCGGTAAAATCGGCTAAAACATAGTATCCAGACAAAAAAATGTCGCCAATAAAATCGAGAGCTTTATGTTTAATAAATTCGTTTGGATACCTTAAGCCATCTTGGTTAACAATGCCGTTATCATCAATAACAATGGCATTTTCTAAGGAACCGCCATTGGCTAAATTCATTTGATGCATTTGCTCTATTTCGTGTTTAAAACAAAAGGTTCTCGCCTTGGCAATATTATCTTTAAAAGAATGTTGATTGGTGTCAAAAACTAATTGATTATGAGAAATGTGAGGATTGTTAAAATCTATGGTGAGGGCGAGTTTAAAATTGTTGCTTGGTTTGGCTTTAATAAATTTAGAATCTTGCACGAAATCTATTGGCTGGTTGATGATTAGATATTTTTTTTGAGCTTCTTGAGTAACAATGCCCGCACATTGCAATAAAAACAAGAAAGGCGAGGCTGAACCATCCATAATTGGCACTTCTTGATGATCTATTTCAATCAATAAATTGTCTATGTTGCTTGCCCAAATTGCCGACATTAAATGTTCTATTGTTGAAACTGCAACTTTTTGCTCGTTGGCAATTGTGGTGCCTAAGTTGGTAGTGGTGACAGAACTGAATTTGGCATCAATAATGTTTTTGGTTGTGTTAACATCGGTTCTTTTAAAAAGAATGCCGCTATTTATTGGAGCTGGTAAAAATTTTAGATTAACATTTTTGCCACTGTGCAAAGCAATTGAGCTACAACCAATAGCATTTGCAATAGTTTTTTGATGAGTATTTGTCATATTTTAGTGCTATTTAGACCAAGGAAATTTATAATTTGTTCTGCCCGATGCAAAGCGAGTATCGGCAAGCAAATCGAGAAAAGATAGTTTTTGTTTAGAAAATAAACCGTAATAAAAAGAAAAAATCAAAAATGCCCCGCCCGCTAAGAAATAGATATTGCCAGTAATGATTTGATAAATATTTGATTTAGATTTAGCAAGATGAATAAACAAAAAAGTGGCATAAATTATGCTTAAATTGTTGATAAAATAATATTTAATGCTATGTAAAATGGTTAATTTTTGATTATTTTTGTTGTTGACAATAATTTTTAACAGCCTTTTGCCAATGGTTGCTTGCCAATTGGAGCTATGAAAATATATGTTATAAATTAATCCGATGCCAATAAAAATAAATATCGCCAAAAACATCTGCCCATAAATGGGATGTTGAGCAAAAAATTGCAAATGTTCTGGAGTTTCTTCTGTTATTTTGTTGCCAAATTTGGCAGAAAAATCTTGCAAAAAAACATTGATTTTTGGTTGTAAATATATAGAAACAATGGCAATTCGTAGGGGCAAAATTAACAAAAAATCAATCATACCAGCAAAAGTTTTATTGATGTGGGTAAGTTGATTTTTTAGCAAGTTATTTTGATTGAAGCTTTGCAATAAGTTGTTAAGCATAATATTTTTTAATGTTGATAACCAGTTTTTTGATAAAAAATTTGTTTAGCACCAGTTTTGTTGCTATCAAACAGCAATATTTGTGGTTGATTTTGCGATTTTGCATTAAAAAAACCGATGCAACTAAGATTTAACTTGATTTTTTTTGATAAATCAATGATTTTTTGTTGATTTTTTGGCTTAACAGCAAAAATTAATTGATAATCATCGCCACTTGCTAATAAATTGAGAGGATTATGCTGTTTATTTTCGGCTAAAAATTTTTTTGCACTAAATGAAACTGGTATTTTATCAAAAAAAATGTGAGCATCTAAGTGAGAATTGGTGCAAATATGTTGTAAATCGGCAAGCAAACCATCGGAAACATCGATAGCGGTGTTGCTTAATTTTAATTTACTTAATTTTAAACCTAAAGCAATTTGTGGGGTAGGAAAAAAATGAGCTTGCAATAGTTTATTGGCATATTTTGGTAGTGTTAATTGAGGTTGTTGGCTTAAAATTAGACCAAGTCCTGCATCGCCGATATTGCCAGAAACAAAAATTAAATCTTGCTCTTGGGCTTGATTTCGCTGTAAAATATTTTTGGTGATGCCAAAAATGGTGATAGAAAACACTAAAGAATCAGAAGAAACGGTGTCGCCACCAATTAAACTAATGTTGAATTTTTTTTGTAAATCGGCCAAAGCTAGGCTAAATTGCTGAAAAAAATCTTGATCTAAATGTTTGTTTTTACTAAAACCAAGCATATAATGCAAAGGCTTGGCACCGCTTGAAGCAAGATCGGAAAGATTGGTAAGAAGTAGTTTGGAAGCTATTTTGTAGGCACCGTCGCTTTTTAAAAAATGCACATTTTCTGCCATCATATCTTTACTTACCACCAGTTGATAGCCTTTTGGCACCGCAATTTTTGCCACATCATTTTGCAAATTATAAGCAGATTTGCTGTGCACCAAAGGTAAAAAATATTGCTTGATAAGATCAAATTCTAAAATCATTTTTTAACAATAAATATCTTCGATAGTTAGTTGAATTTTGGCAACATTAAACCAATAATTGATATTGACACAACCAATCGCAGAAAAATTGTTGTTTTTTGAGTTTAATAAAAAATCACCCAAAGAATTATCGGCAGAGCGAAAAGCAATGGCATTTGCTTGATTTTTCAGACCAAGTGGAGTTTTGCTAGCAACGGTGCAACTGATATGTTCTTGTTTTGCCCCAACTTTTTTCGCAGTGATTTTATAAATATTTTTCAGTAAAAAAATTGGTTGAGGATTTCCTAAACCAAAGGGCTCTAGCTTGTTAATTTCTTGTAATAAATTTAGGTTCATCATCGACCAATCAAGAGCAAAATCGTGTTGATAAATTTTGCTATTTAAACTATTTTGCAGAGATTTTTCTAGATTTTTGCAAAAAAACAAGTGCAGATCGTTGATTTTGTTTGGTTCAACACTAAAACCGCCCGCCATCGCATGCCCGCCACCTTCGAGCAATAGCCCATTTATTTTGGCTTCTAATATTGCTTTGCCAAAATCAACCCCAGCAACAGAGCGACAAGAGGCTTTGGCTTTATGCTGATCGATGATGGTTATTACTGCCACTGGCTTGTGATAAAGATCTTTTAATCGAGAGGCGATGATGCCAATAACCCCTTGATGCCAATCGTTGCCGACCGCAAAAATAATGTTATCGAGATGAGAAAAACCTGCTTTTTTATTTTCTAGTTGCGAAATGGCTTCTTGTAAAATTTGGTTTTCAAGATTTTTTCTTTGTTCGTTAAAATTATTGAGTAAAACAGAAATTTGTTGAGCTTCGTGCTCGTTTTGGCAAGTGAGTAGTTTTGAGCCTAAATTGGCATTACCAACCCTGCCACCAGCATTAATTCTCGGGCCAATCACAAAACCTAAACTATAAACACTGGGTTTTTGATTGAGTTTTGCTAAATCGCAAAGAATTTTTAGCCCAAGATTTTGCCTGTTTGCTAGCACTTGTAGGCCAATTTTAACAAAAGCTCGGTTTAAATCAACCAACGGCATTACATCGCACACTGTGCCTAGGGCGACCAAATCGAGTAAATTAAATAAATTTGGCTCGGCAATGTTGTGTTGTGTAAAAAAATTGTGTTGACGAAGTTTTTGATTTAGTGCCACCAAAAATAAAAACACCACCCCAGCAGCACATAAATTTTTGTGAGAAAAGGTTTCGCCTAAAGAATTGGGGTTAATAATGGCAATGGCTGGCGGTTTTTCTAAAACTCCTAAGTGATGATCGATAACAATAATATCAAGACCAGCCTCTTTGGCAGCAAGCAGTGGCGCAAAAGCCACAGTGCCACAATCAACCATAATCACTAAATCGGTGCCGTTGTTTTTTAGTTGCAATAAAGCATTAACATTTGGGCCGTAGCCTTCTAGAATTCGATCTGGAATATATACCTCAACTTCGAGGTTTAAGGCACGAAAAAACAACACCAAAATAGCCGAAGAAGTTGCCCCATCAACATCGTAATCGGCAAAAATGGTGATTTTTTTCTTGCCTAACAAGGCTTCATAAACATTTTGACAAGCAATGTTGATGCCGTGTAGTTCGTTTGGGTTTGGTAAAATATTTTTTAGTTTTGGATCTAAAAAATTAGCAACTTGTTGATGATTGATGCCTCTTAAATAAAGCAAGCTTGCCAAAACCTCAGATATTTGGCATTTTTGTTGCAAAGTAAGCACCGCTCGACTATCTAAAAAAGCTGGTTGCCAGTTTTTAGAGAGAAGAGACAGCATATTATTTTTATTCGCGATTTTGTTTTTTGTTGTGATGTTTTTGCGGTCTAGAATTGTTAGATTTTCTGCTAAAAGATAAGATAGCAAAAGAACCTAAAATTAAGATGGTGTTAACAGCAAAGAGGGCGAAACCAAGCAAATAGTGGCTATTTTGCACCAATTGATAAATTAGATAAAGCAAAGAAACATTGTAGATAAAGCCAAAAATAAGGCCAAAAAAATAAAATAAATTATTTAATCTTTGTTGTTTAGTTTGTTGTTGATGGCGATAGTGCTGTTCTTTGGTGGTTAAGCTAATTAGAGCCGATTTGTCGTTTTCTGGTTTGTTTTTATTTATTGTTTGCATTTTGAGAAAGTTTAAATTTTGCAGTATTTTTATCTTTGGAGATGGCTAAAAGATCTTTACCAAGAGCAGTTTTTTCTTGGGTAAAATTTTGTTTTTTTAATTTTATAAAAGTTAAGGTTGTAGAAGCGATAAAGCCAGCAACAAAGCTTTTTAAAAAAGAAGATTTTAGGATAGTCATTTTATTTTTATAAAGTTAATTAACCTAGATAATATTAAAAACAAAGTTGCTAAAATGCAAGATTTTTTTTATAAATTGATGTCGGTAGCAGAACTCGGTGTAAAATTCCCCTT
>RFXY01000051.1 GCA_009921385.1 Pseudomonadota bacterium | reverse complement strand
AACCATTCATCACCAACCGCAAATGGTTGCGAAACTTCTTGCTCTTTTAAAACATTAAGCACCGCCACAATTTCTGGCTTTATTTGATCTTCAGCAATAAAATTTTCGGATGCAGAAAAATTAGCTTTATCTTTAGAATATTTTTTTAAAGCATCAACAAATTTTAGAGCTTTCTTTTTGGCAAAAATTTGTTGATAAACTTTTTTTGCTTCTTCTTGATTTGCAACGATTATTTGTTGAAAATAATATTCGTTTTTAGCATTAAATTGCCCGCTAATTTCATTGAATTTGTCAAGAATTTTTTGCTCATCGATAGAATTTTTGGTGAGAGAATCAAGATAGGTGCTTCGTATGAGTTTGGTTTTGAAGTTGCTAACTTGCTCTTCTATTTCTGCCATATTAATTACAGAAGAAGTTTTTGTTTCTAACAAAATTTTTTTATCGATATAAACATCTCTAATTAAAATTTCTAATACCGAGGTCGACAAATTGCTAAGATTAACATTTTCGTTAGCAGAAAGCAAAGTTTTATATTTTTGCTCAACTTCTTTTTGATAAATATTTTCACCATTAATTTCGGCGATAATGTTATCTTTATTTTGGTTGCCGGCCTTATTGAAAAAAGAACCTTGATTAAATTTTTGAAATGCAAGAAAAGCAATAATAATTGCAACGGCAATTAGTAAAAAACCTTTGTTATTAGTTTTCTTTTTAGCATAAATTTGTCTCATAAATATAAATTTGAAATTGTATAATTTGGAATAGCACTATATTTTTGACATATATTTTTAATTTTGTCAAGATCAACTTTTTGAGAAAATGAAATTTTTAATTCATGAGTTAAAATACCGCCAGTTACTAACAAACTAGCGATCTGAAAATTATTAGCTCCTAAAATATCAGTTTCTAAACCGTCGCCAACAGCAATTATGCTAGATTTATCTGGTTTTTCTAGTAAATTGTGCAAAACTTCATAAATTTTTGTCTTGGGCTTGCCATAATAAAACACTTCTCCGCCTAGACTTGCATAGTGTTTAGCCATAACTCCTGCACAAATTATTTTTTGACCATTTTGTTTAACCACCATTAAATCGGGATTGGCACAAATCATAGGCAGATTGTGTTTTTTTGCTTCATTTAATAACGGAATTTTTTCGGTTAAAGTAGAATTATCATTGTCAAAACCAGTGTTTAAAATAAAACCAGCCGAAGAAATATCAACTTCTTGATAAGATAAACCTACAAGTAAATCGCGATCTTTTACAGGGCCGGCATAGCAATATTTTTGCTTAAAAAGGGCAAAATTATTTTGCTGATTTTGTTGAAGATCAAGATAAACCGCCTCACCAGAAGTAAGAATAAAACTATATAAACTTTTATCGATGCCCATTTTTGTTAAAAAATCTGCCACCACTTGGCTTCTTCTGGGGGCATTAGAAAGTAAGCAGACAGTTTTTTTGGCTTTTTTAAGATATTGCAAAGTCGACAAAACCTGCGGGTAAAGAGCGGTGCCGTCGTGAAGCACTCCCCAAATATCTAAAATAAAATATTGATATTGCTCAATTATAGCAGAAATGCCATTGATATTTTGGACAGAATTAATCATTTTTTTAAAAAACTCCAAGTTGTGTTTTGTGAATTGTCGGCAATGGCAATTCCTTTTTGTAAAAGATCGTCTCTAATTTTGTCTGCCAAAGCAAACTGTTTATTTTTTTTATGTTCTTGTCTTAACTCTAGCATTTTTTCGATTTCGGCATGGTCAATAAAAGTGGTTTTTTGCTGTTTTTGTTGCAAATAATCAACATCAAGCAAGCCAAGAAAATGCAGATCAGAAGCCAATTGCCATTTATCGCTATGATTTTTGGTGAGTTGATGCAAAAAAGCAAAGGCAATAGAAGTGTTTAAATCGTTACTTAGTGCCTCTAAAAGCGACAAAGAAGGTGGTAAAAAGGGCAAAGAAAAATCGCAATCTAAAATGTGCTGATAAAATTTATCGAGGCTTTTTTGAGCATCTTGCAGGGCTTTTTCGTTAAAATCAAAAGGCTTACGATAGTGAGTGGCAAGCAACATATAACGAATAACCACTCCAGCGATATTTTTTTGCAATAAATCAAAAACAGTAATAAAATTTTTTAACGATTTACTCATTTTTTCGCCATTTACGGTGAGAAAACCGTTATGCACCCAATATTTGGCATAGGTTGAGCCCTGATTAGCACAGCAACTTTGGGCAATTTCATTTTCGTGATGAGGAAACTGCAAATCAGCACCGCCACCATGCAGATCGAAATTTTCGCCCAAATATTTGCTACTCATAGCAGAACATTCGATGTGCCAACCTGGCCTGCCCTTTCCCCAAGGGCTATCAAAAACACTAGACGGATCATCGTTTTTGCTGGCTGGTTTCCATAACACAAAATCAAGAGGATTTTTTTTGTAACTTTCTGTTTCAACACGAAAGCCAGCAATTAGTTGTTCGATGTTGCGATTAGAAAGTTGCCCGTATTTTTGATAAGAATCAACCGAAAATAAAATGTGATCTTGGCTGATGTAGGCATTTTTGTTGGCTAAAATTTTTTCTATCAAGGCAATAATTTCGGGCAGATGATTGGTTACTTTTGGCTCATAAGTTGGTTTAAGCACTTGCAAAGCATTGATGTCGCTATAAAAACAATCTAGCACTTTGCTGGTAAGTTGCGAAATAGAAATATTTTGCTCTTTAGCAGAATTATTGATTTTATCGTCAACATCGGTGATGTTTCGCACATAAATAACTTGCGAAAAATATTGTAAAAACAGCCGATAAAATAAATCATAAACCACAATAGATCGAGCATTGCCAAGGTGCGGTCGGTCATAAACCGTTGGGCCACAAACATAAAATTTGACGCTTTCTGGTTGATGAGTTATCAGCTTTTCGAGTTTATTTGTGAGGGTGTTAAAAACCTGCATGTTGTGCTCTTTGTGGTTATTCATTTTCTGATTTTTGGCGATTGAGATAGAGATATTTGATTACTTTTGATTTTAAATAATCATAATCTTTAATGCCGATATAATTAAAAACTTCTTTGCCATCTTTGCCAATAATGGCGGTATAAGGAACGGCTCCTCGAAAATCAACTTTGGTTTGCTTAAGAAAATCAACAAATTGAGCTTTTGAAGTTAAAATATAGGGTTTAAAATAGAGATCTTGATTGTTTTTGTTATGATATTGTTGCAGTTCAAGGGCGGACAGCTCTTTATCAACAGCAATTGCCAAAATTTGCAAATTTGTGTTTTGCATTTCTTTCGCCAAAGTGTTGATAAAATCAAAATTTTTTACACAAATACCGCACCAAGTGGTATAAAAATAGAGCAAAATTGGCTTTCCTTGAGCATCGGCAACAAGATTGATTAGTTGTTTAGCATCGATTTTATCGGGCAAAACCTGATTATAAGAAATATTGTTTGATGGCGGTATTTTAATTTTTTCATTGGCAACTTTTTGGATGTAAATATGCCAAATAAAATAGCCAAGCAACCAACCGATGAAAATTGTGATTAACAACATATTGGCTAATTTAGTTTTATTAAGATTTTTGATATTGCATTGCCAGTTCGACATAATTTTCTGCTGATATTTTGATATAGTCTAGTTCGGTTTGTGTCATATCTCTTAGATATTTGGCGGGGTTGCCTGCCCATATTTGTTTTGATTTAATAACTTTACCAGGAGTAAGAACCGCACCTGCGGCCAACATAGCATATTGCTCGATTATGGCTAAATCCATCACGATAGAACCCATACCAACAAAAGCATAGTCTTGCACTTCGCAAGCATGAATGATTGCAGAATGCCCGATGGTGACATAATTGCCAACAGAAACCATTGCCCCATCTTTGCCAGTTTTGTTTTGAGCATGATTTGGCCTGGTGCCATGCAAAATGCAAGCATCTTGAATGTTGCTGTAAGAGCCGATAGTTATTTTGGCAACATCTCCCCTTAACACACAACCAAACCACACACTAGATTTTTCACCAATATTTACTTTGCCAGTAATGGTGGTATTGTTAGCAATAAATGCAGATTGATGAATGTTTGGCATTTGCCCTAAATAGGGCAAAAGGTTGCAATAACTCATAAACTATTCGTCTTTGTGAATGCTGATATCTGGGGCATCTGGAGCCTTCATACCAACCACATGGTAGCCAGCATCAACATGCAAAACTTCGCCTGTAACACCGCCACCAAGGCTTGAAAGCAAGAAAACCGCAGCTCCGCCCACATCTTGCAACGAAATATTTTTACGCAGTGGAGCATTATATTCGTTCCACTTAAAAATTAGCCTAAAATCGCCAATGCCACTAGCTGCCAAAGTTTTGACAGGACCTGCCGAAATTGCATTAACCCTGATGTTATCTTTACCCATATCCATTGCCAAATATCGCACACTGGCTTCAAGAGCGGCTTTGGCAACCCCCATTACATTGTAGTGAGGCATAACTTTTTCGGCACCGTAATAGCTTAAAGTGATAATGCTAGGAGTGTCGGATTTTTTTAACAAAGGCTCGGCTTCTTTAGAAACTGCCACCAAAGAAAAGGCAGAAATGTTCATGGTGTTGGCAAAATTGGCATATGAAGTATCAAGATATTTGCCTCTTAATTCGTCTTTATCGGAATAGGCGATGGCATGAACTAAAAAATCAAGCTTACCCCATTTTTGCTCAAGAACTGCAAAAGCTTGCTTGATAGATTCGGGATTGGTAACATCGCAAGGCAAAACAATGTTTGAGCCAACAGAAGCAGCCAAGGGCTCAACTCTTTTTTTGAGAGCATCGCCTTGAAAAGTAAAGGCAAGATCAGCACCGTATTTGTGGGCTTCTTGAGCAATGCCCCAAGCAATTGAACGATCGTTGGCAACTCCCATTATTAAACCCTTTTTTCCTGCAAGTATAGACATAGTGTGATAAAATTAAATTAATAAAGCCAAGGCTTGGTTAAACGATTATTGTTTTCAAACTCTGTAATTAAATGTTCTTGTTGCAAGGTTAAGCCGATGTCGTCTAAACCTTCTAGCAAGCATTTTTTACGAAAAGAATCAATGTTAAAATGATAAACTTTATTGTTGGCAACCAACTCTTGCAAAGCCAAATCGATGGTAAAAGAATTTTGCTTATTTTCGGCATAAGCTAAAAGCTCTTCAACTTCGGGCTTGCTTAGAATTATTGGTAAAATGCCATTTTTAAAGCAATTATTAAAAAAAATATCGGCAAAAGAAGGAGCAATAATGCAACGAATGCCAAAATCAAGCAAAGCCCACGGGGCATGCTCTCGACTTGAACCGCAACCAAAGTTATCTCGCGAAACCAAAATTTTCGCAGAAGAAAAAGGCTGTTGATTTAACACGAAATTTTCAATTAAAGAGCCATTAACATCGTATCGCATTTCATAAAATAAATTAGCTCCAAGACCAGTTCTTTTAATGGTGGTAAGAAATTGCTTAGGAATAATCATGTCGGTATCAACATTAAGAATGGGCAAAGAAGCCCCCAAAGCAACTAGTTTGTTAAATTTTTGCATAAAATATTTTGATAATTAACAGCTTATATTAAAATGTTAAAAGCAAGTAAAATAAAAAACAAGCAATTTTTTTATGGTTATTTTGCTAAATTTGTCAAATAGTATTTTTAAAATTTGCTGTTTCATTATTTTGCTTATCGCGCAAAAGAGTTTTTTTCGGCAGGAATGTGTTGTTTATTTATTTTTTTCTATTTTGAATTCAGCTTTCTAACAATAAAAAATTATAATTTATGCCATATTTTACAACACAAATCAACAACATACAATCTATTTTTCAAACTTGGAAAAATCTATCGGAACCAAATAAATCGATGCGAATTAACCATATTTTGCCTTTTTTGCAATTAGCCAGCATTATTAATACTGTATCACCAGATGATAAGCTAAAAGAAATTCTAAATAATTTTAAACAATATTATGAATCTGATAAAAACCAGCATCCGCTCGAGCTAAAAACTGGATCTTCGCAGTTAAGTTATGAAAAATTAAAAAAAATTAGTGACGGTAAAATAGGAGAAACAATTCCTACCGATCGTGTAAATGAAGTATTAAAATATAAAAATGCCTATCATCATGCACATGTTGTTGTGAATTATTATTTTGGTAACCTGATTGATGAGAGAAGTTTTTCTACAGATTTTGGCGATTTTATAAAAGAAATTAATGATATTGTTCAAAAGAAATTGCAACAACAAAAAGGCACCGTATTTGATAAAACAGAAAATCAGGTTTTATTAAATCAAGCAGGAGATTTTGCCCGTCAACTACAAGAATCTGCCGAAATAGTCAACGATCCCGAGCTTGTTTTGCAATGGCAAGAGCAGTTTAATTCTGCATATCCAACTTCCTACACTCAAAATACCAGCGAGCAAATTGGTGTTTTTCAACAAAAATCAATGCCAAGTGCAGGATCTATAGAAGAACCTATAACCATAAGAGCTGGTGTAGAAGTTGAAATTAGTTTTGCTAATCAAAATAGCCGGTCTAGGCAGGCTGAATTTGATTATAAAACCATCGCCGACTTAAACAAAATTCTTGCCACTTTTAACAACACCGAAGCATTTGAAAAGAATTATGCCGGTTCTAACTCTTCTTTGGAAACAGTTAATCGAGTGAATTGTTCTAAACTTGTTAAGATGATAGAAGAAGAATCGTTAGCAAAAAATAGCGATCAAATCGAACATATAAATCTTAATCGTGGCACTTTTAATTTGATCAAGAAGATTATTCTTCAAAATACCAAACGAGATAATGTTGATTTGAAAGAGACAGAAGTTGAGAAAACTATATCCAAAATGTCAAAAGAAGAAGCTTTGGCATTTTTATTGTTGTTTGGCAATGAAGAATTGTCACACACTCAGTCTTTACCTATTAACTTTGATGGCATAAAACCTAATGCGACAGCGGTTTATGAATTGATAACGGAGCCTCTCCAGATGCAGCAACAGCGCTGCATAAGA
>RFXY01000006.1 GCA_009921385.1 Pseudomonadota bacterium | reverse complement strand
AATTTTAATTTGTTAAAAAACCCACTTGTATTTAAAAAAAGTTGAATTTAAAATATTTTTCTTATATTTTTTAAAACTTTGATTTTATTCTTATGTTGGTAGTGCAAAAATTTGGCGGAACCTCGGTTGGTAATATTGAAAGAATTAAAAATGTTGCCAAAAAAGTTGAAGCCGAACTTAATAAAAATAATCAAGTAATAGTTGTGGTTTCGGCAATGTCTGGGGTTACCAATCAATTAGTTGATTATTGTCATCAAGTTTCGAGTTTAATCAACAATTCTGCTTTAAGCGAATATGATTCTATTATTGCCACAGGCGAGCAAATAACTTGCGGTTTGTTGGCTTTGCAATTGCAATCTATGGGTTATAAGGCCAGATCTTTCTTGGGTTGGCAAATTCCTCTTACCACCGATAATGTTCATAGTAAAGCCAGAATAGATGAAATAAAAGGTGAAGTTTTGTTAGAAAGTTTAAAACAATATCAAGTAATTGTGGTAGCTGGTTTTCAGGGTATTAATTTTGAATCACAAAGAATTACCACTCTTGGTAGAGGTGGCTCTGATACTTCGGCGGTGGCAATAGCGGCCGCTGTAAATGCCGATATTTGCGATATTTATACCGATGTTGATGGTGTTTACACAACAGATCCAAGAATTACCGATAAAGCAAAAAAACTCAATAAAGTCACTTATGAAGAAATGCTAGAAATGGCATATAGCGGTTCAAAAGTTTTACAAACTCGTTCTGTAGCCATGGCGATGGCTCATAATGTGAAGGTGAGAGTACTTTCTTCTTTTGAAGAGGTCAACGAAAATTCTGGAACAATTTTAGTTAATAATAATCAAGAAATTATGGAAAAAAGATTAATTACCGGCATTAGCTATTGCAAAACCGATGTGAGAATAACTCTTTCACAAATGCCCGATCATCCAGGTTTGTCGGCAAATATTTTTGGTGCTTTGGCAAATCAAGAAGTTAATGTTGATATGATTGTGCAAAATATTAGTGCTGATGGCAAAAAAATAGATATCACTTTCACCATTAGTAAAGATGAACTAGAAAGGGCTAAAATCGCCATTTCTGGCATTAAAAACGAGGTTAATTTCACCGAATTAAAAATAGACGATAACATTGCTAAAATATCGGTAATTGGTGTGGGTATGATTAGTCATTCTGGGGTGGCTCATACTATGTTTAAAACTTTAGCAGATAAAGGTATTAATTTATTATTAATTTCTACTTCTGAAATTAAAATTTCAGTGTTAATTGCCAAAGAATATGGCGAATTAGCGGTGCGAATTTTACATGATGCTTTTGGTTTAGAAAAATAATATTGTAAATAAAATAGCATTTACCTATTTTTTATTTTTTGTAAAAAAGCTACTTGCTATTTTGAATATGAAACTCTAATATTAATATTTTATTATCGTGCCAAATATTTTGGCAATTTAAATTTTAAGCTTTAATCAACACTAAAAAACATGGCAAGCAATTTAACCATAATGGGCAGTAAAGAAATTTTATTGGTAGCAGAAAATATAGCACACGAAAAAGGTATTTTATTGCAAGAAGTAATTGAGGCTATGGAAGAAGGCTTAAAATCTGCCGCTAAAAAAAAATACGGCTCCCATCTTGATATCGAATGCAAAATCGATCGTAAATCTGGTCAAATTAAATTATTCAATAAATTACAAGTTGTTGAAGATGATGTCGAAAATTTTGATAACCGCAACCATATCACAATTTCGCATGCTAAACAAGAAAACTCCGATGTTGAAATTGGAGATATTGTTATTCAAGAATTACCGCCCATCGATCTTAGCCGGGTTGTGGCTCAAGTGGCTAGAAACGAAATAATAAAAAAGGTTAAAGAAGCCGAAAGAAGCAAAGAATATAAAGAATTTAAAGACAGAATAGGCGATATTGTTTCTGCGGTGGTCAAAAAAACTGGCATCAAAAATATCGTTATGGATATCGATGGTTACGAAGCTGTTTTGCATGAAAGTGGCTTAATTCCTAGAGAAAATTTTAAAGTAGGCGATCGTGTTCGTTGCTATATCGAAGATGTAAGGCAAGAAATGATCGGTGCCCAAATTTTTCTATCCAGAACTCATCCGCAATTTTTAGTAAAACTTTTTGAACAAGAAGTTCCCGAATTATATGAGGGTAACATAGAAGTAAAATCGGTAGTGAGAGATGCTGGTTCAAGAGCAAAAATTGCCATCTATTCTCGCAGAGACGATATTGACATTGTTGGTTCTTTTATTGGTGTTAGAGGCAGTAGAGTGCAATCGGTAAGCTCCGAATTAAAAGGAGAAAAAATCGATATCATTAAATGGTCTAGTAATGTGGCTGAATTAGTGATTTCTGCTCTTATTCCTGCTAAAGTTTCTAAAGTTGTAGTTGATGAAGAAAACAACCTAATCGAAGCGGTAGTAAGCGAAGATCAATTAAGTTTAGCCATCGGTAGGGGTGGGCAAAATGTTAAATTAGCATCGAAATTAGTTGGTTATAAAATCGATATCATGACCGAAGAGCAAGAATCGGCCAGAAGAACCACCGAATTTAATCAGGCATCTAAATTGTTTATCGAATCTTTAGATGTTGAAGATATGATTGCTAACCTATTGGCTAGCGAAGGCTTTTTAACTGTCGAATCTATTGTTGAGGTCGAAGTTTCAGAAATTGCTTCTATCGAAGGTTTTGATGAAGATTTGGCTAAAGAAATAAAAAATAGAGCAATAGATTATCTACAAAAAATTGCATAATAGTTTTTTGATTGTAAAATTTCATAAACTATTTTAGCTTGGGCGGTCGTGGCGGAATTGGTATACGCGTAACGTTGAGGTCGTTATGAGGTAAAACTCGTGGAAGTTCAAGTCTTCTCGACCGCACCATTAACAAAGTCTTTAGGTAAAAAAGCTTTTAAAATTTTAAAAACTAAAACATTATGAAAATTTTAGCTATTAAAGAACAAGCAAACGAAAGTAGAGTTGCCATTACTCCAGATTTAATAGCAAAATATCAAAAGCTTGGCATAAGTGTTTATGTTCAAGTAAATGCTGGTGTTTTAGCTGGTTTTTCTAACGAACAATATCAACAACAAGGGGCGGTGGTAGTTGAAAATATCAACGATATTTTACCGCAAGTTGAGGCAGTGTTAAGTGTTTCTTCTGCCGAAATAGATTTTTCTTTATGCAAAGAAAATACACTGTTTTTATCAATTCTTAACCCGTTTTTTCGCCCCGAATTGGTGGCAAAATTGCAACATCACCAAATAAGAGCCATCGCTTTTGATTTAATGCCACGAATTACTAGGGCTCAAAGCCTTGATGTGCTATCTTCGCAAAGCAATTTGGTTGGTTATCAGGCTGTTTTAGAAGCAACCAATCATCTTAATAAATGTTTGCCGATGTTTATGACCGCTGCCGGCACAGTTGTGGCTGCCAAATTTATGATTATCGGTGCAGGAGTGGCGGGCTTGCAAGCAATCGCCACTGCTAAAAGGCTTGGTGCAATTGTTTGTGCTTTTGATGTGAGAAACCAAGTAAAAGAGCAAGTGCAAAGTTTGGGGGCAAAATTTATTGAAGTTGCAGATGACAACAAATATGATGGTGTTTATGCCACAGAAACTAGCCAACAATATCAAGAAAAACAGCAACAACTTTTGTTGCAACACATTAAAAATCAAGATGTAGTTATTACCACGGCTTTAATTCCGGGTAAAAAAGCCCCAATCTTGTTAAACGAACAGTTGGTTTTAGCAATGAAGCCAAACTCGGTGATTATTGATTTAGCGGTTGCCAACGGTGGTAATTGTGTGTATAGCAAAATAAATGAAGTTGTTGTGCATAATCAGGTGAAAATAGTTGGCTTTGCTAATTTAATCAATAAATGTGCTTACGATGCCAGTAAATTATACAGCAAAAATTTATTAAATTTTTGCGAATTAATTGTTGATAAAAATAAACAACAATTTTATCTTGATATGCAAGATGAAATCATCAAAACAACTTTAATACCATTTAAAACAAACTAAATTATGTCTATTAAGCTTGATATTGCTAAACCAGAAATGTTAAAACCAAAAATTGCCATCTTTGGTGTTGGTGGAGCTGGTGGTAATGCCCTTAACAATATGATTATCGCTAAGCTCGAGGGGGTAGAATTTGTCGCCGCCAATACCGATGCTCAAGCTCTAATTAATTCTTTGGCCAATATTGAAAACAGAATACAGCTCGGAGTTAACACCACTGCTGGCTTGGGGGCTGGTTCTTTCCCCGATAAAGGCAAGGCAGCTGCCGAAGAAAATCTAGAAGAAATTACCAAATATCTTGATGGTTGTCATATGGTTTTTATCGCGGCAGGTATGGGCGGTGGCACTGGCACGGGGGCTGCTCCTGTCATTGCTAAATTAGCAAAAGAACGAGATATTTTAACTGTGGGAGTGGTGACAAAGCCATTTCATTTTGAAGGCAAATATCGTATGCAAATTGCCGAACAGGGCATTGAAGAATTAAAAAAGCATGTAGACACTTTAATTGTTATTCCTAATCAAAATTTATTTCGCATTGCCAATGAAAGCACCACTTTTGAAGCTGCTTTCAAAATGGCCGACGATGTTTTGCATGCTGGGGTAAGAGGGGTTACCGATCTCATTACTATGCCGGGTTTGGTAAATCTTGATTTTGCCGACATCAGAACCATCATGACCAAAATGGGCAAAGCAATGATGGGAACTGGCGAAGCTTCTGGCGAAAATAGGGCAATTAAAGCTTGTGAAATAGCCATTTCTAATCCTTTACTTGACGACATTTCTATTAAAGGAGCAAAAGGAGTTCTCGTCAATATGACAGGCGGTCCAGATATGACTTTATTTGAAGCCGATATTGCAGTAAGCACCATCAGAAAAGAAGTTGATTCTAATGCCAACATTATTTTTGGCACTGCTTTTAATGAAAATATGAAAGGTAAAATCAGAATTTCTGTGGTTGCCACCGGCATCGATCAAGAAGAGCTTAAAAGAGAAACCACCAAAAGCGAGTCTAAATCTTTTCGTTTTTCTACCGCAACAACTAACAAATCTTTTTTTGATCCAGGAATTCCTAGCAAGCCAAAGCAACAAGAAGTAACCGAAATAACCGATAAAAATTTTCAAACTAAAAAATCAATTACCGAAAATTCTGCCAAACAAAATATTTCTCAACAAAATCAAGCAGAAAATATCCAAGAAGATTATTCTGATCAAAATTTAGCAGAAAATTTTGCTAACAAGCAGTTTTTAGAAGAAGAGACAGAAGAAGATTTTGTGATCGATACAACAGTGTCAACAAATAAAAAACAACCAAAAATCGCCAAAAATAAAGAGTTTTTTGAAGAAATAGAGCAAAGCTCGGTCAAAAAAGAATCTTCTGGTTTTAGTTTGTTTAGCTTTATGAACAATAAAGAAAAACCTGCCGAAAATCAACATAAACCGCAAAATAAAGGAGTTGCTAAAAATCAAGAAATTGAGTTAGAGCGAAAAAAACAACAGTTTTTCGGCACTATTTTTGAAGACGAAGAAAAAGATCAAGAACAAGATAAGCTTGATGACGACATTATCAATATCCCAGCCTTTTTTAGAAGAAAAAAATGACCCAAATTTATCTAATCTCACCACCTAAAATTATTTTGTCTGAGTTTGCTGTTTCTTTAAAAAATGCACTTAGCACCAATTTTGTGCCTGTTTTTCAATTAAGACTCAAAGAATATCAAGAAATTGAAGTGGCTAAAATTGCCAAACAAATACAAAAAATTTGCAAAGATTATAATTGCCAACTTATTTTAAACGACTATCCAAATATCGCTCTTAGTCTTGAGCTTGATGGTGTGCATCTTGGCAAAGATGATGCCAAAATTGCCGAGGTTCGCAAGCAAGTTCCCGATTATTTTACTATCGGAGCGAGTTGTTATAATTCTAAACATCGGGCAATGCAAGCAGGAGAAGACGGGGCAAACTATTTAGCTTTTGGGGCATTTTTTCCGACCACTACCAAAAAAATAGAATATTATGCCAATGTTGAACTGTTGCAATGGGCAACCGAATTATTGAATTTGCCGATAGTGGCTATTGGTGGCATTAATGCTAATAATTGTTGCGATTTAGTGGCAAACAAGGCCGATTTTTTAGCAGTAATTTCTTTTGTGTGGCAACATTCTTTGGGCGAAAAAGTTGCTCTGCAACATCTTCATTCTGCCATTAATAACATATGACAGTAAATAATTTATTAGAGTTCGATATTATTATCGTTGGTTGTTCTTTTGTTGGCATGACCACCGCTTTGGCGTTAAGTAAAAGGCACAGTCATTTAAAAATTGCAATTATTGAAAAGCAAAATATTTTTGCCAGCTCAAAAAATAGCGACGGCAGGGCATATGCTTTATCAAAATCTTCTCTTGATCTTTTGCAAGAAATTGAGGTTTTACCGAGCATTCTTAACAATTCTGGCTTGATTCAAAAAATTAATATCACCGACGGTTATTGTCCTTATGTGTTGCATTTTAATGCAGAAAATGAGCAAAAAAATGACAAGCAAAACCCTTGCCAAACCGCCAATTATTTAGGCATCATCACCGAAAATCATTTGCTTTTTGAAGCTTTAAAGGAAAAAATCATTTTACAGCCTAATCTTACTTTTTTCTGCCCCAATCATTATCAAAATATCAGTTTTCACCAACAAAAAGCGGTTGTTTTGCTAGACAACAACCAGCAAATAACGGCACCTTTACTGTTGTCTTGCGACGGCAGGTTTTCTGCTTTACGCGAAAAATTTAATATTTATACTTATCGCAAAAATTATCAGCAAACCGCGATTGTTTTTAAAATAAAGCACACTTTAAGCCATCAAAATATCGCTTTTGAAAAATTTTTTAGTGGCGGGCCATTGGCAATGTTGCCTTTGGCAGATAGCCATCAATCTTCTATTGTCTGGATTTTACCTCACAAAAATGCCGAATTGTTGCTTGGTCTTGACAAGGCTAATTTTTTGCAACAATTACAAAAACAATGTAGTGAATTGGGTGAAATCGACATTATTTCAACAAAATTTTCTTATCCTTTAGTTGCGGTGCAGGCCGAAAACTTTGTGTATCAGCAAATGATTTTATTGGGCGATTCGGCTTGCGGTGTTCACCCTATTGCGGGGCAAGGCTTTAATTTGGCTGTAAATAATTTGCAAATTTTGCTAAAATTATTGCAAACACAAATTTTTGCTGGTCTGCCAATTAATCAACAACAATTCTTGCAAAATTTTGCCTCTCAAGCCAAAAAGCAAAGCACACAAATGCTGTTTGCCACCGATGTTCTTGATAGTTTATTTAAGCAAAACTCTCTTTTGCTTGGTGTGGCAAGAAAAATTGGCTTATTTGCTATAAATCATAGCAAAATTATGAAAAATTTTTTCATAAAAACGGCAGGTGGTAAATAATACCATTTACACTAATTAAAACCGCACTGGGAGTCGATCTCGATCTGAATTCTCCTTTTGTAGAAGGGGTGGATTTTTCTGCGACAGCAAAAAAAGACCAAGGTAGTGTTGGGAGACAACTGCGGATGTTTTTTCGAGTCACACACCTTTTTCGAGAACTGCTACCGACAATACCCCGTCGACCTTGCGGTCGCCACCCCTTCTGTAAGAAGGGGAATATCCGAGATCGACTTGCCGACACTATTTTGAAAATAAACAAACCAATTCTATTGACTAATTATTTCTTGTTGCTTAAAATTTACCCTTATTATATTATCTGTGGTTTAGTATTTTATCTATTATCATTCATTATCACTATCTATGAATTTGGCAAATTTAACATCATGTAGCCCAACCGAGCTGTTATTTTTCTTGTTTTCTTCCATCTTAGTTTTAAGCTCTTTAATTGTGGTTTTAAAGCAAAATATGGTGCATGCTGCGATGTTTTTGATTTTGGCTTTTTTTAATGCTTCTGGTTTGTTTTTGCTAATTGGTGCCGAATTTATTGCTATGCTATTAATTGTGGTTTATGTTGGGGCGGTTGCTGTGTTGTTTTTGTTTGTGGTGATGATGCTTAACACCGATCAAGAAATAGTCTTGCAAATCGATCGTAAAAAACCTTTCCTTGCTTTAATTGGTGTGATTTTGTTTATCGAAATATTTTTGTTTATTCAGTTTTCTTCTATTGGCAGTTATCAACCAAAAATTGCCTATGCTATCAATCAAAACATTAGTAACACTCATAATATTGGCAATGTTTTGTATACCGATTTCATTATTCCGTTTCAAATAGTTGGTTTAATTTTGTTTGTGGCAATGGTGGGGGCGATTGTGCTTACTTTGCAACCAGGCAATCCTTTGGCAAAAAAGCAAAATATTGCTCAACAAGTTGCCCGCTCTAAAAAAGATGCCCTAGAAATTGTTAAAGTGTCTTCTGGCTCTGGTATTAATCTTTAAAATATACTGTTTATGATCAATCAAATTCCGCAAAATTATTTTGTTATTCTCTCTGCTTTGATGTTTTGTATAGGGGTTATGGGCATTTTTCTTAACCGCAAAACCATTATTTCTGTGTTAATGTCTATCGAAATTATGTTGCTTGCAGTCAACATCAATTTTGTGTCTTTTTCGGTATATTTGCAAGATGTTGCTGGGCAAATATTTAGCATTTTTGTTTTGGCAATTGCGGGGGCGGAAGCGGCGATTGCTTTGGCTATTTTGGTGGTTTACTTTCATAATAAAGGCAACATCGAAATTGTTCAGGCATCTTCTCTTAAAGGTTAAAAATATCAATGGTTTTTATCAGGTTTTGTCTATTTTTATTGCTGTATTTTTGTGGTTTGCAAGCCTTTGCCAATCAAAATAACGGCGGTTATTTGCTAGCAAAATCTGCCATTTGTAGCAATCAAGAGCAATATTACCCGCAAATTTTGCAACAAACAGAGTTAAAAAATCCCAAAGCAATTTCTAGTTTGCCAGCTTGTTTTAGTCAAAATCGCAATTTAATTTTTCAAGTGGCGATGATTGATCCTAGCTATTTTCAAGATGCTTCCGATATTTTAAGGCAAGACAAAATTTTTATTCAGCGACTAATCAAAGTTAAGCCAGAAGTTTTGGCTTATACTGCTCCAGAAGTAAGGGGTAGTGCCAATTTTATTGCCGAATCGGCTTTATTAAGCAGAGATGTTTTAAAGTTTGCCTCTTGGAAATTGCTAGATAACGAAGAATTTATTAATCAAATGGTCAATCTCGATGCCGATAATTATCGCTATGCCTCTGATCGAGTAAAAGCTGTTGAAAGAATTGCCATTAATGCTTTTAGCGACAATGGCTTGTTGTTAGAATTTGCACCCAACAACATTAAAAGCAATCTTGAAATTGTTAAAATTGCAGTTTCTGCTAGCAAAAATGCCATTCATTTTGCCTCAGCGAATTTACAACAACATCCCGAATTGTTACAAATCGTTAATAGCAATCAAATAGATATTGAAAAACTTAACACTTTTTTGCTTGAAAATTATTTGCTAAGCAACGAGCAATACAAAAAAATGCAATATTTTGGCAATAAAGGTAAGTTTTTTGGCAAAAATCAATTAATCGATCACAGCTTTGTTGGCAAATGGCACATCAAACTTGCCTACGATAAGGCAGAAGTTGGTGTTTTAAAAGAAAATTGGCAACTTATCCCAGTGTACCATCGCAATTACGAACAATCTTGGCGAGAAGATTTTAAATTTCAGCCCGATTTAATAAAAAGAATTGACGGTTTTTTTGCTAAACGAAAAATTAATAAAAGAATTATTGACAATCTTAAAACCACTTTTCTATGGAAAGTAAAAAATAAACCAGAAACTTTTGTTTTTAATCTCTATAATCTCACCGAAGCAAGTGAGTCAATATTGGGTTCGCAATTTGCCAACATTACTTCTCTTACTGCGATTGCACAAAAAACCGACAAAAAATGGGTTTTGTCGGTGATTGAAGTTATTTTTGCCAAAGATATGCAACTTACCACCGATTTTACTATTGGTCACAAAAAATATGAAGTTCTCGATTTGTTTAGCAGTAACAAATTGTCAGAAAAAAATCCAGAAATTATGGTAATTTTTAAGGTTGAAGATAAGCTCAACGACTATTTGCAGGTTTATTTTCAGCAAGAAAACGGCAAATATAGGCTATTGCATCAAACTTTGAATCGTCCCGAGTTTTTGATGGTTGATGATTAAACTCTATATTGAAATGCTTGTTCAAAATAATACAAGTGTATTATTTTGAACTTAGCTATTGCAATTATAAAAGAAATAATAATAATAAAAGTTAGTTGAGGGTAATTTAAGTCTAAAATATCCCTTGAGCTATATTAATTTTTCAAATTGGGGCATGGCTAAAAAGAATATTTTAATTGTTGATGATGAGATAACACAATGCAAGATTATAAGTAGATTTATTGAAAATTTAGGGCATAATTATCTTGTTATTAATAGCGGTTTGCAAGTGGTTGATTTTTTTATGAATAAAAAATTAATCAACGATATTTCTTACAAAGATATTGACATTATGTTGCTTGATCTTTCTATGCCCGATCTCGATGGCTTTACTATTTTAAAACAAATTAATTCTATCAGAGGCGAGTTGCAAGTAATTGTGCTTACTGCCAATCAAGATATTAATTCTGCTATTGCCGCCATTAATTGCGGTGCGATCGATTATATTGTAAAAGGCGAATCCGACATTTTTGCACGTATCACCGCTTCTATCAATAATGCCATCGATAAAAGAAATTTAAAATATCAAATCTCTCATCTTACCAGAAAAATTAAAGATCAGGTTTCGTTTTCTGATGTCTTAGGGCAAAGCGAAGTGATTAATCAAGCGGTAAAAATGGCAAAAAAAGTTGCCAACTCTAATATTTCTGTGCTGTTAGAAGGTTCAAAAGGTTCTGGCAAAGAGCTTTTTGCCTCTGCTATTCATGGCTCAAGTCAAAGATCTGGCAAGCCTTTTGTGATGGTTGATTGCGAAATGTTAAAATATGGTAGTGGCGAAGAAGAATTATTTGGCTCAGAAAAAAACTTTATTGATAATAGTTTTAAAAAAATTGGCAAAATACAAGAAGCCAATAACGGAACTCTTTATCTTAACAAAATAGATGCTTTACGCCCAGAATTGCAAGTTAAATTGCTGTGTTTTATGCAACAAGGTGAGTTAACTTTTAACAACAGCAAACTTCCTTTGCGATATAATGTGCGAATTATTGCTTCTACCACAAAAGATTTGCCAGATTTAATTAAGCAAAAAAAGTTTCGAGAAGATTTATATTATCGCATCAATACTTTTTCTATCAAAATACCAAGTTTAAAAGAAATGGGCGAAAAAGATATTGGCTTGTTGATTGAGAATTTCTATCGCAATTTCTCCGTTCATGAAAACAAAAAAATTAAAGCTATTTCTACAGAAGCAATTTATTTGTTGCAAAATTATGAATGGGAAGATAATATTCGTCAATTAAAAAATAGCATCTTTCGTGCGGTTGTGTTGTGCGATGGCGAAATTATTAGGCCAGAGCATTTTCCGAATTTGGTTTATAAAGAAAATAATAACATCATTAAAGCAAAATCAAACATCAAAAAAAGCTCTGATATGAGTAGTGAATTGGTAGATATTTTCGATGATGATGGCGGTTGCAAATCTCTTGATCTTTTAGAAGAAGAAGTTATCAAAAGATTGGTAAATATTTATAACGGTAACTTGTCGGAAGTGGCAAAACAACTTAACATTGGCAGATCAACTATTTATCGTAAACTAAAAATATCAGAAAATGCCTAAAATTACCACAGCAGTTTTTCCGGTTGGTGGCTTGGGAACTCGGTTTTTGCCTGCAACCAAAGCCATGCCCAAAGAAATGTTGCCCATTGCTAACAAGCCCATCATTCAATATGCTTTCGAAGAGGCAAAGCAGGCGGGTATCGAGAAATTTATTTTTGTGACTGGTAGAAATAAAAATACTATCAACAATCATTTTGACCATGCCTACGAGCTTGAAAATAATTTGCATTATGCAGGCAAAGAGCAAGAGCTTGAAAATGTGATGAGCTGGATGCCAAAAGCTGGGCAAATTTGTTTTGTCCGACAGCAAAAACCTCTTGGTTTAGGTCATGCTATTTCTTGTGCCCAAAATTTTTTACCTAAGGACGAGCCTTTTGTGGTGATTTTAGCCGATGAATTGTTGATGCCAAGTCAAAATAGAGCAGAAAATTTTTTAGCTAAAATGCTTGATTTTTATTATCGGCAAAATCATAATTGTAGCGTTGTAGGAGTTGATGCGGTAGAAAAATCACAAACCAATAAATATGGCATTATTGCTGTTGATAATGCAAAAAATAATGGTCTTATTGTTGATATGGTTGAAAAACCCAGTCCAAATCTTGCTCCTTCGAACTTGGCAATTATTGGTCGATACATTTTACAGCCTAAAATTTTTGAATATTTAGCCAAAACTAAGCAAGGCAAAGGCAACGAAATTCAACTTACCGATGCTATGCAACAAATGTGTCAAGATCATCCTTTTTATTATCAGCAAGTCAATGCTCCTAGGTTTGATTGCGGTAGCATTTTGGGCTACATCGAGGCAAATATTGCTTTTGCTGTCAATGACAATGCCATTTCACATGAAGTAAAAAAAATTATTACTAAATATTTATAAAATTATGTCAAAAAAAACTGCTATTGTTTTTCCGGGTCAAGGCTCGCAAATTATGGGTATGGGCTTTGATTTAGCTCAAAATTTTTCTGTTGCCAAACATTTATTTGCCGAAATAGACGAGCAACTAAAATTTAAACTAAGCACTCTGATGTTTGAAGGACCAAGCGAAGAACTTACCAAAACTCAATATGCTCAACCCGCTCTTATGGCGGTTTCAATGGCAATTGTCAAAGTTTTGTTAAATGAAACAAAACTTCCTTTTAGCTCTTTTGCCAATCTCACCGCTGGCCATTCTTTGGGCGAATATTCTGCCCTTTGTGCTAGTGGTGTTTTTGATGTAAAAACCACCGCTTATTTATTGCAAATTAGGGGATCGGCTATGGCAAAATGTGGCGAAAAAACTCAAGGAGCAATGGCGGCGGTTTTGGGCGGAGAGCCAGAGCAAATCGCTGAGCTTGCCAAAAAAGCCAGTAGTTTTGGTGTTTGTCAAGTTGCCAACGATAATGCTGTGGGGCAGGTGGTTATTTCTGGTGAAAAAAAAGCTATCGATTATGCTATGTTAATTGCCAAAGAATTTGGAGTAAAAAGAGCAATTTTATTGCCGGTGAGCGGAGCCTTTCATAGCGAACTAATGCTTGATGCCAAGCAAGAAATGAAGCAAGCTTTACAAAACATTAACTACAATCAACCGCAATCGCCTGTGGTTGCCAATATTACTGCCCTACCCATTGTTTCTGTTGCTGAAATACCAAATTTGCTTACCAGTCAAATTACTGGTTCGGTTTTGTGGCGACAAACTAATTTGTATTTTGCACAGCAACAAATTGAAAGAATTATCGAAATCGGTTCAGGCAAAGTTTTGTGTGGTTTAGCCAACAAAACCTGCCCGCAAATCGAAACCTTATCTCTACAAAATAGCCAAGATATCGCTAATTTTTTAGCTTCTTTATAAATTGCACAGCGGTTAGGTTAAATTTATTATAGCACTCTTGAAACCTCCCCTCCTGTTGCTGAAAAACTTTTGGCACAAACAAGTATAGGAGATGGCAATTCGTTTCCGTGATTCAGGCACTGTTGCATCCCAAATTATATTTTACTTTATTTGCCATTTTTGGTATAAATTTCTGCTATTTTTAGCCAAATATGTTTAATATGTGGCTAAAAATAGCCAAAATTTCTCCTCAAAACTAGCAAAAAATTAAAACAAATTTGGAATTCAACAGTGCCTTTGCAAAAATTGTTCTACTATTGCCATAATTTTTTCCACAAAATCATCTTTATTAATTGGGCCTGGAAATTCGATCGTGGCTTGCAAACACTACCCAGTCGGGCTTCGGCCGCCATCCCTTCTACAAGAAGGGGAATTTAGATCGAAGTATAATTTTAATTAGTGGAAATGGTATTAAATACTATGCTAGAAGGAGCCTTGTTCATTATGAAATCCACTAAATAAAAATTAAAAATGATTTCGTTCTTTATGCATTTAAATATGCAAAATGGTATTAAACATGCTATCACAAAAATTCAGCACATTATAGAAAAAAAGATATTGCAGTTTTAAGATTTACCAATAAAATATTTGATATTTTAAAAATTAACCAAAATATTTTGTTTTAATGCCAATTAATATCGCTAATTCCTATATTTTATCGTTGTTAGTTTTTTTGCCGTTGCTTGCTGGCTGTTTGTTGTTGCCTATAAAAATTAAAAACAATCTATTTTATTATTTTTATGGCATTTCTATTGCCATAATTGAGCTGATAATCGCTGTTTCTTTAATTTTTAAATTCGATTTTAGCAACAAAACCAAATATCAATTCATCGACAAATTTTCTTTAATTGACAAGCCAGAAATCTTTTATCTTGTTGGTCTCGACGGCTTATCTTTTTCATTAATTTTGCTTACTGTTTTATTAATTCCTTTCTGTCTTTCTCTTAGCATTAACTCTATAAAAAGCAAAGTAAAAGAATTTGTCATTTGTTTTTTATTTATCGAAACTTGCATTATCGGCTCTTTTGTTGCTCTCGATCTTTTTGCTTTTTACTTCTTTTTTGAAGCAAGTTTGGTGCCAATGTTTTTTATTATCGGCATTTTTGGTGGCGAAAATCGAGTTTATGCAACTTATAAATTTTTCTTATACACTTTAGCGGGTTCGGTGTTTTTCTTGGTTGCCATTATTGCTCTTGCTTTATATTTTAACACTGCCAACATCGAGATTCTTGCTCAGGTCTTACCACAAAAACTACCACTTTCTTTTCAAAAACTATTTTTTGTTATGTTTTTGGCTTCTTTTGCCATTAAAATACCAATGTTTCCAGTGCACACTTGGTTGCCAGATGCCCATGTGCAAGCCCCCACTGCTGGCTCAATTTTATTAGCAGGGGTGCTAATTAAAATGGGGGCCTATGCTTTAATTCGCTTTGCCCTACCATTTTTTCCGCAAGCCGCCAAATATTTTGCTAATTACATTTTAATTCTTAGTATTATCGCCATCATTTATGGCTCAATTGTTGCTTTAGCTCAAGAAGATATGAAAAAAATGATCGCCTATTCTTCGGTAGCTCATATGGGCTTTGTCACCTTGGGCATTTTTAGCTTTACTCAACAAGGTATTAGCGGGGCGATTATGCAAATGATTAGCCACGGTTTAGTTTCTGCCGCCCTATTTATTTGTGTCGGGGTAGTTTATGATCGTCTTCACACCAAAAAAATAGCCGATCTTGGTGGCTTAGCTCACCGAATGCCAAAATTTGCTGTGTTGGCTTTTATTTTTACTATGGGAGCAGTTGGTTTGCCTGGCACCAGTGGTTTTGTTGGCGAGTTTTTATCAATTATAGCAGTTTTTTCTGTCAACAAAATTTATGCTTTTTTAGCTGGCTTGGGTGTGGTTTTGGGTGCTTTATATATGCTAATTTTATATCGAAAAGTTTGGCTTCAAGAAATTACCAATCACAAAGTCAACAAAATATCCGATTTAAATTTAGCCGAAAAAATAGCATTAATCACCTTGGCAAGTTTAGTGATTTTATTTGGCTTCGCCCCTAATTTGGTTTTGCAATTTTTTAATGATTATTCTTTAAATATTGCCAATATTTTTGTTTCTTAAATCTAGTTTTTAACATCATGAATTTTCAGTTTTTGATACCCGAGCTAACTCTTATTATAGGTGCTTTTTTGCTACTTATTATCGGGGTTTTCTACAAGCAAAAAACAATGTATAGCCAGCAAAATCTTACAATGTTTTTGCATTTTTTTGCACTCATTGTTGTTGGTATATCTTTAGCTTTTTCTACTAAAAATTTCATCGATCACGAACCAATTTTTAGTTCAATGCTAAAAATAACTCCAATTTCTTCTTTGGCAAAAACTATCACTTTATTATTGTTGATGGTGGTAACCTTAATGGTTATTCGCTATGTTTTAGAAACAGAAAAATTCGGCCCAGAATTTTTATCTTTACTGTTTTTAGCCACTGTTGGCGGTCTACTTATGATTTCTGCCAACGATTTCTTTGTGCTATACACAGGTCTAGAGTTGCAGGCTCTTTCTTGTTATGTTTTGGCTTCTTTTAATCGCTGGTCGGTTAAATCTTCAGAAGCTGGCATCAAATATGTTATTTTGGGCAGTTTAACTTCTGGCTTATTGCTTTATGGCATTTCTTTAGTTTATGGCTATAGCGGTAGCACAAACTTTGCTCAAATCAGTCAATATTTAAGCACTTTTAACAATGAAAATTTCCCGCCAGTAGCTCTTATTTTTGGCTTTGTTTTAATAGCAGTAGCTTTATTTCTCAAAATAGCTTCCGCTCCTTTTCATATGTGGGCTATCGATGTTTATGAAGGTGCCCCAACTGCGGTAATCGCTTTTTTCGGCACGGTAATAAAATTTACCACTGTCATTGCCATGGCAATTCTTATGATAAATCTATCTCTGGTAATTTTAGCAAAAGTTTTGCTTTTGGTCGGCTTTATTTCGGTTGTCATAGGCAGTGTTGGTGCCATCGCTCAACAAAACATCAAAAGGCTTTTTGCTTATAGTTCGGTAGCAAATGTTGGTTTTATTTTGCTAACAATTTCGCCTTTACAAAAAGAAATTTTTCCCAATGTTTTAATCTATACCACCATCTATTCCTTTATTTCTGTGGGCTTGTTGGCATTCCTCAACCTTATGTTAAGTGCCAATCACCAAGAATCCGACCTAGAAAATCGTAAAATATTTAGCATCACTGCCCTTTCTGGTTTATCAAAAACCAATCCTATAATTGCTTTTTGTTTGGCAATATATTTCTTTTCTATCGCCGGAATTCCTCCTTTGGCTGGTTTTTTTGCTAAATTTTATGCAATCAAATCGCTAATTATTGGCGGAAATCTTCTTATTGCAATTATGGTTATTATTTTTACTGTGGTTTCTGCTTTTTACTATCTGCGAATTATCAAAATTATGTATTTTGACCAGCCAAACAACATAATTGTTCTTGATGATTTTGCCAATGCTAAATTTGTTATTATAATTTTTGCTATTTTCAATCTTACTGCTGTGTTTTTTATCGAAAAAATTGAAAAAGCCATCTATTCTTTTTTATAAAACAAATCCATGACCATCAACTTTACTAAACAAAGCAACAAACCATTGCAAGGCGAAATATTGGTTGCTTCCGATAAATCTATTTCTCATCGCTCGGTTATTTTTGCCTCTTTGGCTTATGGAATTAGCAAAATCTATAATCTTTTAGAAGGCGAAGATGTATTAAAAACAATCTCCGCCCTTAGAGCAATGGGGGTTGAAATTGAAAAAAAATCAGATCACTGGCAAGTTGTTGGAGTTGGTTTGTTTGGTTTAAATGAGCCAAATTTTGTGCTCGATATGGGCAATTCTGGCACTTCTACTCGGCTTTTAGCTGGTTTGGTTGCAACACGAAATTTTACCACTTTTTTTAATGGCGATGCCTCGTTGCATAAACGGCCAATGCAACGAATCTTTACCCCGATGCAACAATTTGGGGCTAAAATATTGGCTCGACAAAATAACTTATTGCCTTTTGCAGTGGTTGGCAATGACAATGCTATGCCAATTCATTATACTATGCCCGTTGCTTCTGCTCAAATTAAAAGTTGCATTTTATTATCTGCACTCACCACAAAAGGCAAAACCACCATTGTCGAGCCAGAACTTTGCCGAGATCACACCGAAATTATGATGCAACACCTAGGTTTAAAACTTGATATTACCAGCAATAATTCAGGCAAAACCATTGCTTATCAAGGCTTGCAAGAATTTAATTCTAGCAATTTTTTTGTGCCTGCCGATATTTCTTCTGCTGCTTTTTTTATTGTGGCCGCTTTGATTGTTGAAAAATCTGATATTGTGCTTAAAAATGTCGGTATCAACCCGCTTCGCACCGGCATTATCATTAGTTTGCAAGAAATGGGGGGCGATATCACAATTTTTAACACTCAAATTTTAAATGGCGAATTGGTTGCCGACATCAGGGTGCAGGCCAGCAAATTGCAAGGCATCAATGTTTCGGCTAGTCGATCTGCTTTTATGATTGACGAATACCCAATTTTCGCCGTTGCTTGTGCTTTTGCCAAGGGCACCACCACTATGCACGGTTTGGCAGAACTAAAAGTAAAAGAAAGTAATCGACTAATGATGATTGCCAACAATTTGCAAAATTGCGGGGTTAAGGTTGTGGTTGGTTCTGATTCTCTTGAAATCACAGGCGGTGTTTCACCAAAAAAAGAACCTGTTAAATTAGCAACTGCACTTGATCACCGCATTGCTATGTCTGCCCTTATTATGGGGCTAGCCCTTGAAAATGGCATACAAATCGACGATGCCACCCCAATAAATACCAGCTTCCCACAATTTTTTGATATTCTGAAAAACTTTCTCTAAAACCCAAATAGCATAACAAATCAATTCTTTTTTTAGCACAGGCAATTCAGATCGAATGCGATTTAAATTCCCCTTTTTTAGAAGGGGTGGCACGAAGTGCCGGGGTAGTGTTGGGAGCCGATCGCCGATGTTTTTTCGAAGAGATCCTACCGTGACTTGACGACACTACCCCGTCTTTTTCCATAAGCTATCGCTTATGAAAAAATCCACCCCTTCT
>RFXY01000050.1 GCA_009921385.1 Pseudomonadota bacterium | reverse complement strand
TTTGTCTTTGCTGGATTTTCTTATTTTTTTGGCACCGATATAAGTTTCGTCCATTTCAACAAAACCAATCAATAAACTAGGATTTTCAATCATAGCTCGTCTAATTCTCATTTGCATTGACCAAGCTGTATTTTTATTCACGCCTAAATCTCTTGCTAATTGTCTTGAAGATATTCCTTTTTTTGCATTAAGAATTAATGTGATTGCAAGAAACCATTTTTGCATTGGCGATCTTGTGTCGTGAAATATTGTTCCAATTGTGACACTGAAAGAGGTTTTGCAATTATGACAAAAGTGCCTTAATTCTTCAGGGGTTGAATGATGTTTTTGTGATTTACAATAAGGACAAGTTGGTTTGTTATTCCACTTGATTTTTTCGAGAAAATCTATGCAATTTTTTTGTGTAGGAAATTTCTCATAAATTTCTACTAAATTCATAAAATAGTTAGTTGTTAATAATTAAGTTTGCAAACTAATTATCTCTAACTATTTTATGATGTCAAGAAGAAAGTTATAACCTATTAATAGGACATTGCAATATATTTAATTGACCGTTTTTAAAACATATTCTAATTTTTATTGTTGGCTAAAATTTGCTTTTAATGCCAATAATTTGGCTGATGTTGCTGAAGCCTTGTTGCTTTATTTTAGCACTTAACTCGGCTTTGATTTTTTCAACCAAGCCAAAGCCTTCATAAACAAAGGCCGAATAAATTTGCACCAGCGATGCCCCGTAGCACATTTTTTCATAAACATCTTCTGCCGAAAAAATTCCGCCAACTCCGATGAGTTTTATTTTTCCTGCGGTGAGTTGATAAAAATTTTTCAGCACTTGGTTTGATTTTTGTAACAAAGGCTTGCCACTGAGCCCGCCAGTTTGGCAGGCAAAAGGGCTGGTTAAAGAAAGGTTTCGTTCAATTGTGGTGTTGCTAATAATAACGGCAGAAAGCCAATTGTGTTGCAAAACAAGAGAAGCGAGTTGTTGCTGTTGAGTAAAATCAAGGTCGGGGGCGATTTTTAAAAACACCGGCACCGATTTTTGGTGTAGGTGCTGTAATTTTTGGTAAGCTTTTTGTAAATCGTCTAAAAAAATTGCCAAATGATCTTCGCTTTGCAACTCGCGTAAATTGGCGGTGTTGGGCGAAGAAATGTTGATGGTGATATAAGAAGAATGTTGATAAAATTTTTCTAGCAAAAAAATATAATCAGAAGCATTGTTTTGACTATCTTTGTTTTTGCCGATATTTACTCCTAAAATTTTTTGATTATTTTGCCGATTTTTCTTGGCAATTTGAATGTTTTCTAAAACTTTTTCTGCCCCTAAATTATTAAAGCCAAAGCGATTTATAATTGCCTTGTCTTCTGGCAAGCGAAATAGCCGAGGCTTGCTGTTGCCTGTTTGCGGTTGTGGAGTGACGGTGCCAACTTCTAGAAAGCCAAAGCCAAAGCCGTGAAGGGCGGTGATTGCCTCGGCATTTTTATCGAAACCGGCAGATAAGCCGATGGGGTTGTCAAAGTGATAACCAAATAAATTTTGTTGCAAGTTGCTATAACTTTTGTTGTTGCTAAGCAAATTGCTAAATTTGGGGGCGAAACTAAGAGTTTTGATGGCTAAATTATGTGCCGACTCGGGGTTGAAGCAAAATAATAGCGGCTTGACAAGAGAATAGAGGCTCATTTTCTTTTAAATTTAGCAAAAAATGTTATTAACAAATGTTTAGAAAAAATCAACAAAGTGGTCATGATGCCACATAAATAAAAGCCAAGCATCAGGATAAACATTTTGGTTTGTAAAGTGCCAAAAGGAGTGAAATCAACACTTACTGTGTTGCGATTTTTTACTAAAAAAATAATAATAAAAATTAGCAGAAAAAAGCCAAAAATTCTTTTGCAAAAAAGCCAAAGAGAACGAAAAAAATTCATCATAGTTTTGATAATAAAAGTTGTTGTAAAGAGTTGTCATAAACTGGTTTGTGCTTAAACCACAACTCAAAGCCAATCATCGCTTGATGCACCAACATACCTAGGCCTGTGATGATTGGGCAACCCTTTTGTTGAGCTTGCATCAGCAAATTGGTGTAAAGCGGTTTATAAACAATGTCGTAAACTGCGGTTTTGGCTGTGAGATGTTGAAAATCAAGGTTTAATTCTGGTTGATTTATCATACCTAGCGAAGTGGCATTAACTAACAAAGTGATGTTTGGCAAAATTTTGCTGTATTCTTGCCAGTTAAGAGCGATTAAAACAACCTGATTTTGCTTGGCGAAATCGGCAAAATCAAGCACTATTTTGTTTAGTTTATCGGAGTTGCGGTTGGTAAGAAAAATAGTAGACATTTTTGCCTTAATTAGGCTATACAAAACCGCCCGACTTGCTCCGCCCGCCCCAATAATTAAAGCTTGCTGTTGTGCCAATTGCAAATTTGGTTGCTGTTGGGTTAAGTTTTCATAAAAACCAAAAGCATCAGAGTTGTGGCCATACAAACTGCCGTCGGGCAGAATTTTGACAGTGTTGACCGCCCCAATTGTTTTGGCGGTTTGGCTTAGTTTGTGGCAGAGTGAAAAAACTTGTTCTTTGTGCGGAATTGTTGCATTAAAGCCAACATATTTTTGAGCGATTAACGATTCGATCGTGGTTGCCAGATTTGGTTTGCTTACTTGCCAAGCTTCATAGCTACCAATTAAATTGTGTTGTTGTAAAAAATATTGATGAATGGTTGGTGATAAAGATTGACTTATGGGGTTGCCTATGAGTAGTGCTTTATAAACAGGTGTGGTTGACATATTATTTTTTCTCTTCTTTTTTAGCTCTTAATGCCGAATGATCGGGCATATATGGAATTTGTGTTGGTATTTTGATTTTTGGTAAAAGTCGAGAAGTGAAAAATTTATCTTCGAAATATTTAATTTTTTTAGAACGAATTGGCGGTTGCGATTCGATCAGTAAAATTTGTTCGTCTCTGGGTAGTTGTATAACTTCTTGCGGTAAAATCAGGGCCCGTTGCACATCAGATAAGTTTAAAGAACGAGAAGCGGGGTTGAGATCGAAATATTTTGGTTTGTTGTAAGAAACTTGGGTGGCGGTTTTGTTGCCAATAAGTTGCGAAATCAGGTTGGCGGTTTCAACATTGTTGGCGGCAAAAGTGATGCGATAGGTAGAATTTGATAAAAAAGAGTTCATGCCGCTTTCTTCGTAAATGCCTTTTAGTTGTTCGGTATCTTGAATAATCAAAAACAATCGCACTTTATAGCCCCGAAAATATGCAATACCGCTGAGAAATTGCTCCATTTTGCCAAGAGTGGGAAATTCGTCCATCATCATTAAAACACCATATTTTTCGTGCGGTTGAGGCATTTTGGCGGTAAAAAAAGATGCAGCCTGTTGATAAAACATACCCATCAAAGGTTTTAGTCGAGAAATATTGTCGGGAGTTAAGCCAACATAAAGGGTGTGCGGAACAACTTTAAATTCGTGCAAATTAAAATCGCTGGTGGCGGTGGTGGTGTCGATTAAGGGATTTGCCCACAGCTCTAAAGAAGAGTTGGCGGTTGAAGTAACCGAACCCCTTTCTTTGTCTGGTTTTTGTAAATAAGAGGCGATATTCATATAAGAAACTGGGTGAATTTTTTTGCCCATCGTGTCAAGAATTACTGCTAAATTATAAACCACATCGTCGTTTCGCAAAGTTCGAACTACTTCGCCCAAAGTGGTTGGCTTGTTTTCGTCGGCAACCAAATAAAGCATTATTCCTGCTAGCAAAGCTCTTGCTTCGTTTTGCCAAAATTCTTGCTCTGGCAACAAAAAATTGCAGATTTTTTGCACATCATCAACCATTTTCCCTGGTTTATTGCTGATCCAATCCATTGGGTTATAGCAATGACTCACTCCATCGGGGTCGGCAGGGTTCCATAAAAATACTTTTTGTTTGAGATTTTTTCTTCGCCAACCAGAAGTGAATTCGTAGTTTTCGAGTTTGATGTCGTGCACAATGACTGATTCTTTCCAAAAAAGTAAGTTTGGAATAACGAAGCCCACACCTTTACCAGAGCCGGTTGGAGCAAACAACAAGGTGTGTTGATAATCTTTGGCAATCAAAAAATTACCGTCAAAACTGCCAAGCAAAACTCCTTCCTTGGCCCTTAAACCCATTTTTTTTACTTCGCTATTAGAGGCCCAGTGGGCATCACCGTGAATGGATTCGGGCTTTTTAAACGGTCGCCAGTCGATAATTGGAGCTCGAAAAAACCACGCCAAAAGAGCAAACAAGCCAAACGGCAAAAAAGTGGAAATGATCAATTTCAATAAAAAACCGTTGTTGCTGGTTAAATTAATTTTGCTGTAATTATGAAAAAAATATGCCCAATAATTATAAAATGATTTAGCGATGATGGTGATTTGATCGATAATGCCTTTGCCAAAAAACTTTTTAGTGTAATCGATGTTAGGCGAGGTAAAAGAAATAAGCATTGCCCCGGCGATATAATAGAAAATGCCAAAAATCAGCACAAAAATCAGAATAATTAGAGTAAAGTTTCGAGTATTTCGTAGTAGAGGATCGTCGGCAACGGTTTTAGCCATATTTTTTTATAATTGATTGTGATTTAACATATTAAATAAACTCCGTTAAACAAAATCTAAAATAATTTGCCCGATACCAACGGTTTCATTTTCTTTAAATTTAATTTTACCAATTTTGGTGTCATATTCGGTACGTATAATGTTTTCCATTTTCATAGCTTCAATAATTACCAATTCTTGCCCGGCCTTTACTTCTTGCCCTTCTTCTACTTTGAATCGCACAATTTTGCCAGTAATTGGAGCTTCTAGACAAGTTGGTTTGGCATTATAATTGATTTTTGGCATAAACTTGCTTAGTTCGGCAACTCTTGGCGATCTCACACTCACAAACATATCGATGCCAGAATATTGTAACAAATAACTGCCTGCACTGTCGTTTTTGCGAATTTTTACCCCAACATTTTGACCATTTACTTCGCCTCGAAAAAGCTTTTCGCCATTGCCCCACGAAGTAGCAAGCTCAATTTCTTTGTTGTCGCATTCGATAATTAAATTTTCTTTGTTGTTTTGGCAAATATTTATCAAGAAAGATTCTTCTTCAAACATCACCACCCAGCGATCAGATATTTGCTTTGGCCTGTTGTGAAGTTGCCCTGTCATATGGGCATTTCTTTGATAATTTTGCAAAAATATTTTCAGAGCCACAACGATTAACACTTCTTTTACTTGAGAATCAAGACTGCTTCCGCAAAAACCTTTCGGAAATTCTTCTTTAATAAAGGCGGTAGATAAATGACCGTTGATGAACTTTTCATTTTTCATGATGGTTTCAAGAAAGCTGATGTTGTGCGAAACACCAGCAATGGCAAAGCTACCTAAGGCATGTCTCATATGCTCGATTGCTTCTTGCCTGTTTTTGCCATAAGAGCAAAGTTTGGCAATCATGGCATCGTAAAACATGCTCACTTCGCCACCTTCGTAAACACCCGAATCAACCCTCACATTTTCGTTGGTTGCAGGCTCGATATAGAGATTAATTCTGCCAGAAGAAGGCAAAAAGCCTCGAGCGGGATCTTCGGCATAAATTCGCGATTCAATAGCCCAGCCGTTTAGCTTGACATCTGATTGAGAAAACGGTAGTTTTTCGCCCAAGGCAATTTTAATCATCAACTCAACCAAATCAAGGCCAGTAACCAGCTCGGTTACAGGGTGTTCGACCTGCAAACGAGTGTTCATTTCTAAGAAGTAGAAATTTTTGTGTTTGTCCATAATATATTCGATGGTGCCTGCCGAAAAATACTTGACTTTTTTTGCCAAAGATTTTGACTGTTCATACATTTTTTGACGAGTGGCTTCGTCTAAAAATGAGCTTGGAGCTTCTTCGATTACTTTTTGATTGTTTCTTTGAATGGAGCATTCTCTTTCGCCTAAACACACGATGTTACCGTGCTTGTCTGCCAACACTTGTATTTCGATATGTCGAGGGTTTTCGATGAATTTTTCAATAAAAACTCTATCGTCAGAAAAACTGTTTCTCGCCTCGTTGGAAGTCGACAAAAAGGCTTCTGCCATTTCGTTTTGATTGTAGACAATTCGCATTCCTTTGCCACCGCCACCAGCAGATGCTTTAACCATTACAGGAAAGCCAATTTTAACGGCAATTTCAACCGCTTCTGTGGCATCTTTGATGATGTTCATATGCCCTGGAACTGTTCTTACACCAGCTTCTAGAGCGAGTTTTTTTGATTGAATTTTATCGCCCATCATTTCGATAGAATAAACCGAAGGACCAACAAAAATGATCGAATTTTTTTCAAGCACAGAAGCAAAATTGCGGTTTTCTGATAAAAAACCATAGCCAGGGTGCACCATGGTTGCCCCGGTTATTTTGATGGCATCAAGAATGTTGTTGATGTTAAGATAACTTTGCGAAGAAGGCGAGGGGCCAATGTTGACGGCTTCGTCTGCCATTTGCACAAACAAAGAATTGGCATCGGCATCAGAATAGACAGCAACCGTTTTGATGCCTAATTTTTTGCAAGTTTTGATAATTCGACAAGCAATTTCGCCACGGTTGGCGATAAGTAATTTGTGGTTTTGCATAAAATATTTATTTTAATAATATCGACTTAAAATATAAAAAATCTACATAAAATTATTTGCAAGTTAAAAAAATAATGCAACAATTATGAAAATACCAAAAAAATATTGGTATATAGTTTATTGTAAAATCAGCAAACAAAAAAAGCAAATTATTTTGTTATGTCAAAAATTGTTAATTATCTAAAACTTTCTCGCATCCATAGCCCAACTGGTATTTTTTTGTTGCTTTTGCCTTGTTTTTATGCTGTCGCTTTGGCTGTAAAAGTGTTGCCCGATCCCGACTATTATTTGCTTGCTAAAATGTTGTTACTTTTTGTTTTAGGTGCAATTTTAATGAGAACTGCAGGTTGTGTTATCAACGATTTGCTCGATGCCAAATTCGATGCCAAAGTTGCTCGAACCAAAAACAGGCCAATTGCCTCTGGACTAATTAGCAAAACCAAAGCTGTGTTTTTTTTATTATTTTTATTACTCTTGGCTTTGTTAATTTTGATGCAATTTAATTTTGCCACCATCGTCACAGGTTTTGTGGCGGTTTTGCTGGTTTT
>RFXY01000049.1 GCA_009921385.1 Pseudomonadota bacterium | reverse complement strand
GGGAGCAGAAGCTAGCTTGCTAGCTTCGTGGGGGGTTAAAAAATCATTATGCAAAATCGATGTTGTGATGTGCTTTTCTGACCCCTCCCCGAAATTGCTTTGCAATTTCGACCCTCCCTCAAGGGGAGGGTGATTTAGATCGAATCGTGGTATTTATTTGTGGAAATGGTATTATATCGAAATCGAAGTGGTAATTTTTTACCAAATTTCTTTAGTTATCCAACCGCCACCTAAAACTTGATTTTGTAAATAAATCACACAGGCCTGCCCAGGAGTTATGGCTTTTACTGTTGAAACCATACTTACCATCGCTTTATTTTCGGGTAAGATTTTTATTGTGGCAAAATATTGATGACCATTAGAACGAATTCTTACTTCAACATCATTAAAAACTTGATTATCACCAACATTAATCAACCAATTAGTATTGCGAATAATAAAATTTTGCTTCTGTAAAAAATTTTCTTCTCCCACCAAAACTTGATTATGTTTAGTATCGATAGCAACAACATAAAGAGGGTTTGGATGGGCTATTTTTAAGCCTCTTCTTTGACCAATGGTAAAATTAATAATACCTTCGTGATAACCCAAAATTTCTTTAGTTGATATATGCACAATTTCACCGGCAACAAAACTATTGGGGCGATATTTTTTAATAACCGAAGCATAATCGCCGTTTGGCACAAAACAAATATCTTGCGAATCTGGTTTATTAGCGATGTTTAGACCAAAACTTTTTGCCTGTTCTCTTGTTTGTTCTTTAGATTGACCACCCAAAGGAAATTCTAAAAAATCTAGCTGTTGATAAGTGGTGGCAAACAAAAAATAACTTTGATCTTTAGTGCTATCAAAAGCTTTATGAAGTTGAGCTTGATTGTTAACCATAATTTTTTGCACATAATGCCCCGTTGCCATAAAATCTGCCCCCAGCTGTTTAGCAACATGCAGTAAATCGGCAAATTTTACTGATTGATTACATTTAATGCAGGGTATAGGAGTTTCGCCTTGCAAATAGGTGTCGGCAAAATCGTCAATTACCGACTGTAAAAAATTATTTTGATAATTTAAAACATAATGACGAAAACCGAATTTTTCGGCCACCTGTTTAGCATCGTAAATATCAATGCCAGCACAACAAGCATTTTTCTTTTTTAAAGCTTCACCATAATCGTAAAGTTGCAAAGTGATGCCAATAACTTCATGACCTGCACTATGCAATAAACAAGCCACCACCGAAGAATCAACCCCGCCAGACATTGCCACCACTACTTTCTTTTTATTTGTAAAATTAGAGGAAAGCATATTTTGGTTTATTTTGATGTTGATAATGACAAAAAGCAACCGCCAAGGCATCGGATTGATCGTTATCTAGAAAATTATATTTTGGCAGTAAAATATTGAGCATTTTTTGCACTTGTAATTTATCGGCTCTACCGCTACCAGTGATGGTTTTTTTTACTGCGGTTGGTGTGTATTGAGTAAGATAAAGATTATTGATTGCCATGGTAAGAATAATCGCCCCTCTCGCCTGCCCCAATTTCAAAGAAGAAAGTGGATTAACATTAACAAAAGTTTCTTCCATAGCCACTTGATGCGGTTGAAATTGTTGCAAAACATTTTGTAATTCTTGATGTAAAAACAAAAGTTTATGATTAATTTCTTGATCAGGGTTTTGTTGCTGGTTATGCTGTTGTTTAATAGTATTTAAATATAATAAATTAGGAGAGTTGTTAATTATTTGTAAAACAGCCACGCCAGTATTGTTTAGGGCGGGATCGATACCTAAAATAATCATTGATAAAATGATGTATTATTTTTTGACATAGTAAGCAATAAATCACTTACCGCAAACCTATTGCCATAAATTTTTTCTAGCTGTTGTAGAGTTTCTACTATTTTCACAATACCAACACTATCGGCATATTTTAATAACCCACCACGAAAAGCAGGAAAGCCAGTGCCAAAAATCATAGCTAAATCAAGATATTTTGCATTTTCAACCACATTTTCTTCTAGGCATTTACTAGCTTCGTTAATCATACTATAAATACAGCGATTAATAATAATTTGCTTGTCTATTTTTTGTTCATATTTCGGCAGTTGCAATTTTATTTCTTGTAAAATGCTAATAATTTGTGGATTTACTTGATTTTTTATGTTATTGACATACAAATAAAAACCTGCCCCAGCTTTTTGACCTAATATTTTTTTTTCTTGCAAAACATTTAACAATAAGGCAACTTGCATTCTTTCGCCATAGGCTTGCTGTAAAGAGCTAGCAACTTTCGCCCCGATATCAAGGCCAACGGTATCTGCCAAAGTGCACGGCCCCATTGGCAAACCAAATTCTTCAATGATATTGTCAATTGCTAAAACAGGAACATTTTCTTGCAATAAATACATAGCTTCATTTAAATAACGAAGTAAAATTCTATTTACCAAGAAACCCGCCACATCTTTTACCACCACAGCAGTCTTGCCTAATTGCTTACTTATTGATAAAAGCTTGTTGATGGTGTCTGGAGAGGTTTTTTCACCTGCAATTATTTCGACCAAAGGCATTTTATTAACAGGATTAAAAAAATGCAAACCCGCAAAACGAGAAGGATTGGTTAAAACAGAAGAAAGCTCATTAATTGAAAGAGAAGAAGTGTTAGAAACTATGATAGCCGAAGAACTAGATGCAGATTCAATTTCTTGCAACACTTTTTGTTTTATTTGAGTATTTTCTACCACCGCCTCCACAATAAGATCGACATTATGAAAACCTTCATAATTAAGAGTTGGGCTAATATTGAGAATTTTTTGTTCTAGTTTAGTTTGGGTGATTTTTTTTGCTTTTTTGAGCTGATTAAAGATTTTTAAAACCGTAGAATAAGCCAAGGCAATAGCTTGATTGCTGATATCTTTAACAATAATGTTGATATTTTTATTGGCAAACAACCAAGCAATACCACCACCCATCACTCCTGCCCCAACTATGGCAGTTTTCGTTGGTTGAAATTGCACATTATTATTGGCGATTTTTTTTACTTCTTCTTGAATAAAAAATAATTCTATTAAATTTTTAGCAATCGCACTATGAACCAATTCAACAAAAGCTTCTTGCTCAACTAACAAACCTTTGTGAAGTGGCTTTTTATAGGTTCTTTTGATTACTTCTAAGGCATAAAAAGGAGCGGGATATTGACCTTTAGTTGCTTTAAAAATATTTTTTTTCGCTTGATAAAAAATAATGGACTTAAAAAATTTTTCTTGCCAATAAAAACTTTGTGCGATTTTTTTTCTAGCTAACAAAGATTGATTATTGATGTTGTTTTCTAAAATATCGCTAACAAATTTAGTAAGATTAGCATTTAAAAATGCTTTATGAGTTATGGCATCAACCAAGCCAATTTTAAAAGCCTGCACAGCATTTATTGATTTACCAGTTAAAATTAATTTTAAAGATTCAACCAAACCAACCAAAGCAGGCAACCTTTGAGTGCCAGCAAAACCAGGGATAATACCAAGATTTACTTCTGGCAGACCTAAAACAGTTTTTTCACCAATAACTGCCACACGATATTGACAAGCAAGAGCCAATTCTAAACCACCGCCCAAACAAGAACCCTCAATTACTGCTATTGTTGTTATTTTTAAATTCGCAATTCTATTAAATAATTGATTAGCTTGATTAAGTTTAGCAATGGTTTGCGATTGATCGTTTAATGCATTTAATTGTTTAATTTCACCAATATCGGCACCGGCAATAAAATTATTTTCTTTTGCTGAGGTTATCAACAAAACCCTGATGGCCCTATTGCCATCAACCACATTAATTGCTTTTTCTAGCTCTGCAATGGTGTTTTGATTGAGTTTATTTACCTTTTCACCATCGAGATTAATGATTAAATTAGCAACACCGTTATTTTCAATGTTAAGAGAAATAGAGTTGTGTTTCATATTTTTTTAGAAATGGCAATAGCAATTTTAGTGGTTGCCTCAATAAAACGATATAAAGGATTAAAAGCCACAAATTGTTTTGCTTGATTGTTATAAGCTAAATCACGATGCTCTAACTCTTCTTGTTGAAACTTAGATATTTTAGTTGTCAATTCTTGATGATGAGATGATTTTTGCAAATAATTGAGTTGCTGTTGGTAATGTTTATCAATCACCTCTTCTACCGCCACAGTGCAAACCATTGCAGCTTTTGTGCTAACAAGAGCAGTTGCAAAACCTAAAACAAAACCGCCAACTTGCCAAATTGGTTGCATAAAAGTTGGCCTTACCTGATGTTTAATTATTTGTTTGTCAAAATAAGCAAAATGCTCTTGCTCTTGTTTTAACATTTCTTGGGTAAGTTTTAGTTGTGGAATTTGATTTTTTAAACGAAAAGCAAAAATTTGACCTTGATAAATAACTTTTGCACCCATTTCTCCTGCATGATTAACTCTGATAATTTCTGCAAGAGAAGAGTTTGACATATTTTTAATCTTCTACTTCGATATTTTCAGATACAAAAGAACTTTCTGTGAGTTCTAAATTTGGCTCAGATTCTTCTGCGATAGCATCGACAATTAAACCTTCATCATTGATTACATTAACAATTCCTTTGTTTTTAATAGCACTAATAATGTTATTTTTTTGAGCTTCGATATTGATTAAGCCATCGGCGATTTCTCTTAATGCTATCACCGCTGGTTTTTCTTTGCGATCTAATGTGGTAGGAGCTCCAGACAAGATATTTTTAGCGCGACTACCAGCAATCAAACACAATTCAAAGCGATTTGGAATGTTTTGCACACAATCTTCAACAGTTATTCTAGCCATATATATTTTGGGTTTTTTATTATATTTTTGGTACCTGCGGCCGGACTTGAACCGGCAAGAGCGTTGAGGCTCCACGGATTTTAAGTCCGTTATGTCTACCAATTCCATCACGCAGGCAAAAGATATTTTGCTACAAATTTTAAAACACTTATTTTTTTTAAGCAACAGTTTTTTTACATATGTCTTAAAAAAAATTAAGCTAAAAAAAAGATTATTTTCAATTTTAAAATGTTGACATTAGGTTTTGTTGTTTGTTATTATTAGTTATGCCAAAAATTTTATAACAAATCCAACTAAAAAATTATAAAAATATGTTTAATCATTTTATTAAATCAACTGTTCTTTTTCTTACATTAAGCTCGCTTTTTGCTTGCCAAAGCCTTAAAAACAGATCTTTAATCAAAGAAAAAGATAATACAAAACAAGAAGAAAAGGAGGCAGAATTAAACACTCCAGCTCTACAAACTCAACAAGAATCGTTCAAGCCAATAGAAGATGAAAAACAAGCCAACGAAATAAATAAACAAACAGAGCAAGAACAGCAAGAAATAGAAGTACCAGATCGTGTTTTGTTTGGCTACGATTCTTCTGAAATTTCACCAGAAATAAAAACTACCCTCGATATTCAAGTTGATTGGCTAAAAAGCGATTCTACCATCAAAGTTATTATCGAAGGTCATTGCGACGAAAGAGGCACAAGAGAATATAACATAGCTCTAGGTGAAAAAAGAGCCAATTCTGTTAAAAAATATTTTCTCAAAAAAGGTATTTCTGCCGATAGAGTGAAAATTATTTCTTATGGCAAAGAAAAACCAGCATTTTTTGGCACCTCAGACGATATTTTAGCTAAAAATCGCCGAGCAGTTTTAGTTGTTAAAGAATAATGATTGGCAAACTTTCTGGCACAATAGAATTTATCATTGAAGATAGTTGTATTATCAATGTTTCTGGTGTTGGTTATTTGGTTTTTATTTCTCAAAAAACTGCTAATTTATTAAAAAACCAAACCTTAAATTCGCCACAAACCATAATAAATTTATTAATTTCAACAATCGTCAAAGATAATGCCATAGAGCTTTATGGCTTTTTTTCGATTGATGAAAAATCTTGGTTTCTTGAATTGAACAAAGTGCAAGGTGTTGGGGCAAAAATGGCTCAAAAAATATTAAGTGCTTTAGAAATTAACGAAATAGCCCAAGGCCTGATAGCTTCTGATACTAAACTTTTTACCACCATTGCTGGCATTGGCAACAAGCTAGCCACCAGAATAACTCATGAATTAAAGGATTCTCCTTATAAATTAAACTACATCACAGAAAGCCAAAATCAAGCCAATAAACAAAATATAACAAATCAAAATCATGTCAATAATCAAAATATCGCCGATGCCGTTTCTGCTCTCGAAAATTTGGGTTATCGCAAAACAGATTGTTTAAATATCATAAATAGCATCATTAAAAATCAATCCAACATCACTTTAGAGCAATTAATTACCAATTCTCTACGCGAATTGGCAAAAAAAAGATAATAAAAATTATAAACCAAATCGTGAAAAGGCAAATATTTCACTAATCTGATTGCTTAAACTAGCTAAATTTGATTGTTTCGTAAGTAAATTCTTTAAAAAAGATGATTTTTTTTCATTGATTTCAATTATTTCAACTTCTTCACCAAATTTTTCGTGCATTTTGTTTTGCAAAGTGGCAATTTCATCAACCAAACCAAGTTTAACTGCGGTAGAACCCGCCCAAAATGCTCCACTAAATAATTTCTCTTCTTGTTCGTTGAGCTTGTTTTGCCTCTTAGTTTTTACCAACGAAACAAAAGCTTGATAAATATCGTCTTGAGCTTGTTTTAAGATTTCTTGATGTTTTGGATTTTCTGGCAAAAATGGGTCAAGAATGGCTTTGCTTTCGCCAGAAGTATGCACCCTTCTTTCGATACCGATTTTGCTAATTAAATCAACAAAACCAAAGCCAGAAAAAATCACCCCAATTGAGCCAACAATAGAAGATTGATGGGCATAAATTTCATCGCCACTTAACAATAACCAATAGCCACCAGAAGCAGCAACATCTTGAGCAAAAGTATAGACTGGTAGTTGATGTTTTTTGGCAAGTAGCCTAATATAGTTATAAATCAGCTCAGATTGCACAGGAGAACCACCAGGAGAGTTGATGCTAATAGCAACCGCTTTAATATTTTTAGTGGTAAAAGCTTTTTTAATAAGATTTTGATAATTGGCAAAATTTAAAGAAGAATCGAATTTTGATTCTTTGCCGATAACACCGCTTAATAGCAGGTGAGCGACTTTATTTTTTTTGCTAAAAAATTTTTTGTAAATTTTAGTAAAACAGCACGATTTTGATCGGTTGCAGTTATTGTTCATAAATTATTGTGAGTGTAATTTGAAAATTGATAATGAAG
>RFXY01000048.1 GCA_009921385.1 Pseudomonadota bacterium | reverse complement strand
GGTTGACCATTTGCGTATAATAAATTGTTAGTACGTAAGTTACCTACATTTGCAGTATCAGTTACAGATAAATTGCTTGATACATTTACAAAGTTTGCTATAGCAAGATTACCTAAATTAGCATTATTAAACTGGCTGTTACCAATAACTGTTAATAATTGAGTAGTATCATTATATGTTATATTAGAACTATTAGTTAATACACCATTTGTTCCAGCAAACGTAACGTATGTATTTGTTAATGCATTAGAACGTAAGTTTGCGGCAATAAGATTACCAGTAAAGTTGGCTGTATTTCCAGCTAATTCTAAATTAACCGTAACATTTGGTGCTATTACATTACCAATAAAATTGGCTGTATTAGCAAGTAAATTAAGACTAATGTTTGCATTGCCACTTACATAAAGGTCAGTTAGATATGAGGCATTAGATAATGCTATACCACCACCATTTGATGATATGGTCTGACTACCAATTTTAATACTATTACCACTTAAGTATAAATCTTTCCAACGATATGTTGCTGAACCTAAATCATAACCTGCACCTGAACCATCTGCATTTGCTGAGGGTATCAAGTTACCTGTAACATTTCCTGAAATTTGTAAGTTGCCGATATTAGCTAAACCAGTAGTGTTTAAGTTAGCACCTTTAATATTGGCATTTGAATTTATGTTAGCATTGGCTTCAATGTTACCTGAGACGTTTAAGACATTGGCTATGTTAGAAATACCATTAACATTTAAGAAAGTTAAATTACCAACAGTTGTGATGTTTGATTGAGTACCACTTGTAGAATCAAATACACCTTTAAAGAAATTAGCAACTACTAAATTACCTAAATTAGCATTAGAAGCACTAATATTACCGGTTACAGTTAATAAATTTGTTGTTTGATCAAATGTAAAGTTAGCACTAGCACCAAAGTTATTATTGCCATCATTATATTGAATCTGTGTATTGGCCCCGGCTGCTTCTTGTAAATCCCACGGTTGACCATTTGCGTATAATAAATTATTTGTACGTAAATTGCCTACATTTGCGGTGTCTGCAACAAATAAATTAGCTGATAAGTTGGCATTACTTGTGGTAATGTCACCGTTTGCTAAGATTATATTAGAGGCATTTTCTCCTACTGAGAAACCACCAATTGAGTTAAATGCTTTAATTGCCATATTAATGTCCTTGTCTTTATATATTTATGCTAGGTTTATATTAAGTTACTTTGCATATTGTATTATCATCATGTTATATTGAGTCAGATTATCAGAATCTGGCGTCACTATTAACTGCACACTATCAGGACTTCCCGCCTGATATCTTACTGAAAAACTACCTACTCCACCGTTAAGGTATAGCCCAGAATACTCATTGAATACTACATCTGTACCTAAAATTGCGGCTGCTATCTTTGCTGTTTGTCTTGTATTACTGGTCTCATCAGTAGAAATAATAGTAAAATCTATCGCTGATAAATTAGCTAATTCAGTAGCCCATAATACTTGATCTGGATCTGTTGCTACCGTAGTAGCAAAATATACTGATGAATGATAAAATTCATATAGTCCTAGTCCCATTTGAATAGTATTTGCTACTAAATTTTCACTAGCTACAATATTAGTAGAAGTTAATGTGTTATTAGTTTTGTTAAAAGTAAATGTAGAACTACCACCAAAATTACCACTATTATTGGCCCAAATGGCGGGGGCAAAACCTCGTTGTTAAAAATTATTTTGCAGTTAATCAAGCCAACAACTGGCAAAATCAGGCAACAACAAGTGAGTTTTGGTTATATGCCACAAAAAATTAATCTCGATAATAATGTGCCAATGACCGCCATTGATTTGTTTAATTTAACCAATAAAAATGCCAATAAAGATGCTTTTTTTGTTGATTTGGCAAATCAAATGCAAGTAACAAATTTATTAAAAAAACAATTATCGCAACTGTCGGGCGGGCAATTGCAAAAAATAATGTTATTAAGAGCAATCGCCAGTCAAATAGGCATTGCCAACAAGCAAAACACCGTGTTGGCTTTAGATGAGCCAACTCAATTTATGGATATTATGGCAATTAATCAGTTTTATCATTTGCTAAATTATGTTAAAAAAAACTGGAAATGCTCTATTTTGCTGGTTTCGCACGATCTTAATTTGGTGATGCAAAAAACAGATCAGGTTTTCTGCATTAATCAGCATATTTGTTGCCACGGCAACCCGCAAGACATCAGTAAACATCCAGAATATCTCAATCTTTTTGGTGCAGATTTAGCCAAACAAAATCTAGAAATTGCTTTATATCAACACACTCACGACCATAATCATTAAATTTTCCTACTTTTCATCTTTTTTAAAAATTTTTGTTAGAATGTTAATTTTAACAAAACATGCCTATCAATCTTCGCATTCTTGACATATTTTTAAAATTAGATTTAGAAATTAATAAACCAATGGCTTTTCATGGTATAGGTAGGTTTGGCGAAGAAGCTTTGTTTCAAAAAATGAATTTTTTAGATTTAGAGTGAGTCTTTAATATTATACTATTTCCACAAATAAATACCACATTTCGATCTAAATTTCCCCTCTTCTGGTGCAGGGCGAGACGAAGTGTCGGGGCAATTTCGGTAGCAGATCTCGATCAGAATTCCCCTTCTACAAAAAGGGGAATTTAGATCGAAGTGTGGATTTAATTAGTGGAAATGGTATAATTCTCTTTGCAGTAGGTCGGGAATTTTGCTTACAAAAAACTTTTTATAATGCAACATTAATGGCAAAGAAATATTCTGCCATGGTGTGGTAGTATTTTTCGATGGCTTGAATTTTGCCGATGTTGGCTCTGGCAAGTTCTTGCTCCCTTAAATTGATTAAGAAAAAATCGCTACCACCTTGTTTGAATCTTTCTTTTTCGGCAGAAGCAAGCTTTTGCGATAGTTTAAATTCGTCTTCGGCATTATGATAAATTTCTGCTAAAATATTAAGATAACTGCCGATTTGCTTGATTTCAACCTGAATTTTTTCTGCTAAAAGTTGTTGTTCGTAGTTTAAATATTTAATGCTCGCCTCGGCTTTAATTTCTTGCCCTTTGGCATCTCGTTGCTGTAGCGGAAAATCAAAATCGAGTTTTACGGTATTGACCGTTTCTTTGCGAGTTGGTGAGCCTTGCCCTAGATCTTTTGAGGTTTCAAGGCTAAGATCAAGGGTTGGTTGTAAAGTGTTTTTGGCTTGTTTTAGATAGTTTTGCTCTTTATTTTGTTTGATTTTTAAAATTTGTATTTCGGGGCGAAATTGCATTGCTTGCTTGATGTCGTTTTCTAGGTTTTTTTCGGTGATATGATTGAGTTTAATTGGCAAAGAAGAAATGGAGAGAGTTTTTTCGCTGATTTCTTGCGGTTTGCCATTTTCTTGTCGATAAAACAGCGACAAATAAAAACAAGAATTTAAGAAATCTTGCCTTGCTTCTAGCATAGCATTTTTTCTGTTTAAAATATTTCTTTTGTTTTCGATGGCAATAATGTTGGCAATATCGCCCTTTTGTAGCCTGATTTGCAATTGTTTATCTCTTTCAATGGCGAGTTGATATAAATCTTGATAAATGCTATAAATTTTGCCATACAAAAACCATTTCCAGTAGGCTTGTTTGGCATCTTTACTGATTTCGGCTTGCATTTTAGCTAATTGCAATTTGCTTTCTTGGTTGTTGAGTTTGGCATTGGCAAAGGCCAGGCGATTTTTGTCGAACATATTGTTTTGCAGAAGTGAAACAGAGGCCCCAAGGCGGTATTCGCCGCTGTTGTTGGTTAAATATTTGTCATCATAAGCAGGAAAAGTGCCATAAGATTTGCGATAGCCCACATAAACTTTGCTACCTAAAAAGGCATTTTGTTTTTGCAAGATGGTATCAAAAGTTTTGCCATCATAAAAACCCTTGGTGGTGTCTTGATATTGTTGTTTTAATCTAATGTCAAACAAGCCCGAGTTTTGCAAAATGTCGCCCTCGGTTTCGGCGACTTTTTCGTAGTAGGCAAGTATTTTTGGATAATGTTTTAGGGCAGAATCAACCACGATTTCTGGTGAAATTGTTTGATTTGCTTGCAATTTTTGTGGTATAATGACAAGCAAAAACAACAACAATTGACAAAGTTTTTTCAATTTTGTGGTCATAATTTGGAGTTATAATTTTCTAAGGGTTTTTTTCTTTAGCATTGATGTTTAAATCAAAATCGGCAGGAAAACCGTTGATTTGTCGCCAAACTTCGTAACCAATAGTTACTTTATTTAGCAAGATCCAGCCATAAACTTTTGCTCCATGTTTTAAAAAATGCGGATCTGGCCATTTATGATTGTCTTCCGCCATCACGATTACTCGAAACTTGCCGTTATCAGAAACCGAAGCATCAACTGCCGAAACAGACCCAGAAAAAGTGCCCACCGACAAAGTTGGCCAACCCGAAAACTGCATTGCTGGCCAGCCCTCGAATTGCAACCTTACTTTGCGACCTTGCTGAATTAGCGGAATGTCGTTGCCATCAACATAAAGCTCAACCGCCATTTCTTGTAATTTTGGGGCAAAAGTGGCGATTTTGTCGCCCGCTTTTACACTGGTAGAATTGTTGCCTGCCAAAACTTTTAAAATGGCACCGTCGCTTGGAGCGGTAATGAGCTGGCTTTCTTGTCGAGCAAGGCTAATAGAGGCATCGAGCACTTCGGCAGAAGCATTTTCGGTGGCGGTGAGTAATTTTTTGTATTCAATTTTGGCATCTTCGTAGTTTTTTTTCGAAGCAAGGCCTTGGACAAAAAGTTGTTGTTGTCGTTGATAGTTGATTTTGGAGGTTTCAGAAGATATTTTGGCTAATTCATATTTTCTGTCTTTGATTTCTTTGTCGGCTTTTAATTTATCGATAATGAGCGGGTCGTTATCGATAATTTCAACAATTTTGTCACCTTGCTTGACGGTATCGCCATCTTTGACAAACCATTTGCTGATTCGCCCATTAACTGTGGCATCGAGGTTTTGAGTTCGACTGTTTGGGTTGGCGGCAATGACATAGCCCAAGCCTTTCACATTTTGTTGCCAAGGCAAAAAGGTGAAAACAAAAAATAAAAAGCAAAAAAAGATAATCAAAATTTTTTTTAAAACCAAAATTGGTTGAGGCAATTTGATTTGTTGAAAAATAAGCTCGTTTTTATTCATATTGTTCTTCAAAATTATTGAGTTCTTCTATGTTGTTGAAAACAAAAACTTTTTCCATTGAAAAAAATAAATAGCTATCAAAATTTACCATATGATCTCTTCTGTTAGAAAAATATAAAATAGTTGCTTGATGATTTTTGGTAAGAAAATGCAAAATATTGTTTCGCATTTTTAGGTTAAGCATATCTAAAACTTCGTTGATAATGATGATTTTTGGTTCGTCAATCAGCACTTTGGCAACTCTTAACAAAATTTTTTCTGATTCAGAAAGTGGCCACCCAGAAGGTAAAATAGGCAAAGATAGATCGCTATCAAACCTTTTTAAGACATTTTTTAATTGCACAACTTCAAGTGCTTCATTGACTTTTTTGTTGTCGATGTTGCTTTGGTTGAAAGTTAGATATTCGTAGATAGTGCCGTCGATAAAGCTTTGATTATCGATGATGGCGATTTGATTTCTGAGTTGATTAAAATTAAGATCAGAAATATTTTGTTGATTAAATTCAAGTGAGCCATAGATTGGCTTTCGTAGGCCAGAAATCAGCTCGATAAGCAGTTTGTTTATTGATAAATTTTCAGCAGAAATCAAATAATTTTTGCCAGCTTCAAAATTGACATTAAATAAAAATTTTCTTTGAAAATAATTATCGACGACATTATGAAAATCGATGTTGATCGGTTTGTTTTCGAGGCATTTGTTGCCAAAATTTTCTTTTGGCAAATGATGAATTTGGGCTAATTTTTCGCAAGCAGAGGCTAATTCGTAGATAGATTCTAGATCGCCACCGAGCTGTGAAATATTGTAAAGAACTGCCGAAATTATTAGCTCAGAAGCAACTAATTGACCCAAAGAAAGTTGTCCGTTTAGCACTAAATAGCCACCAACAATAAGCAGAGCAGAAGTGGTAAAAGTATAGAGAATTAAAGTTAGGATCACTTGAAAAAACAGATAATGGAAATATTTTTTTCGTTCTTGTAAATATTGTTTGGTGATGTTTTCGGTTTTATCGATGGCATATTTTTTGGCATTTTCTGATTTAAACAATAGGTGATTTCGTGCGATATCTTCAAACCAAGAAGCCATATCGTATTTTTTTTTGCTAGTAGCAAATTTGGCAACAAAGCAGTTTTTGGCAAATATGTGCCAGATAAAAAAAGTGGCTAACAGAACCAGCAAAGCAAAAAGCAATAGTACCCAGTGATAAAATGCCACCAAAATTAGGCCAATTAAGGATTGCAAAATATTGGCAAAAGTTTTGGTAAAAATTTTTGGCACAATTTTTTGCACATTAAAAACATCAAAAAAACGATTGATAAACTCGGTTTGATTGGATTTTTCAAAATCTTGATGATTAACATTCACTAATTTTGTGACCACTTCCGAAGAAAACCTTGCAAAAAATCGTCTTTGAAAAATTTCGGTGATATAAAATTGCAAAGCATTTAATATTGAAGAAAAAGTAACGACCAAAAATAAAATAAAACCCAAAATCAAAATGGGTTGTAAAAGAGCATTAAAAGCAACAGAATTGATGAGTAATTGCACCGAAATTGGCACTGCCAAGCTTAAAAAGCCAATAAAAATAGCATAAACCAAAATGGTTAGTAAAAAGCTTTTTTCGTCTTGCAAAACAATTTTAAATAAACTAGATACTTGGTTTCTTTTTATTTGACTAGTAAAATTGTTGTAAAGATTGTTAATAGGCATATTGCTGATGTTTTTCTTGTTTTTTTTGTGGTATAAAAAATCTTGCCATTATTTTAGAGTAGTTTATTAAAAAAACAACTGTTTTTTCCGGTGTGACAAGCTGGCCCTTGTTGTTGAACTATTAATAACAAACAATCAAAATCGCAATCGGTGGTGATAGAAACTACCTTTTGATAGCAACCAGAGGTTTCGCCTTTGACCCACAAGTTTTGCCTTGAGCGAGAAAAATAGGTGGCAAGACCAGTGTTGAGTGTTTGTTTTAGGCTTTCTTGCGACATCCAGGCGAACATTACAACTTCTTTATCGATTTCGTTTTGCACAATGGTGGGTATAAGGTTTTGAGCATCGAACTTTAATTGAGAAA
>RFXY01000047.1 GCA_009921385.1 Pseudomonadota bacterium | reverse complement strand
TTATTGAGTATTTTAGAGGCTTTAACCGAGTTTATTCCGGTTTCATCCACTGCTCATTTAATTATTTTTGGCAAATTAATTAACTTTAATTTCGGCAATTCTGCAGTTTTTGAAATTGCCATTCAAATGGGGGCGATTCTTGCTTTGGTGGTCTGTTTTTGGCAAAAAATTAAAAACATTTTGCTAAATTTTGCTAGCGAAAAAACATTGGTTATCAATGTTATTATTGGGGTTTTGCCTGCCCTTATTTTGGGGTTTTTTGCCTATACATTTATCAAGCAATATTTGTTTAACAACATTGTCGTTATTGCTTTTGCTCTTATTTTTGGCGGTTTTGCCATAATTTTTATTGAAAATAAAATCAAAACAAAAATTCAGCAAATCAATCGCCTTACCGCCCTAAAAATTGGCTTGTGGCAATGTTTGGCAATGGTTCCGGGTGTTTCAAGGTCGGGGGCAAGCATTATGGGGGCAATGCTAAGCGGGGTTAATCGGGTGGTGGCAACCGAGTTTTCATTTTTTTTAGCCATACCAACCATTGGCTCTGCTTGTGTTTATGATATTTATAAAAATTATCACACTTTATCTGCTCAAGATTTTTCTTTAATATTTTTTGGTATTGCGATTTCTTTTTTGGTGTCGCTTTTGGTAATAAAATGGCTACTAAAATTTGTCAGCAACCATAGTTTTAAAATTTTTGCTTATTACCGCATCGCTTTGGGTTTGATTATTTTAGGTTTATTTTATGGCTTCTGATTCTACTGAAAAATTTGCGATTCGTTTTGGTTTGGCCGCCATTAAGGCGGTTGGGCTCAACATTACCAATCATATTGTCGAAAAACGAAATGCAGAAGGTAATTTTGTTGATATCTACGATTTTGCCAAAAGAATTGATAACAAATTTATCAACAAAAAATCAATAGAAGCCCTAGCAAAATCTGGCTCTTTTGATTGTTTAAACATAAAAAGACAACAAATTGCCGAATCTTTTGATATTTTATCTGCCTATTCTATTGCCAGCAAAGAAGAAGCCAACTCAAATCAACTCACTTTTTTTGCCCAAGAAAATCGCCTGCCCGCCCTTAAAAAAGTCGCCGACTATCAAAAGCAACAAAAACTGCAAGCCGAATTCGAAGCTTTTGGTTTTTTCTTAAACGAACACCCAATTGATAACTATTTATCTGATTTAAAAAAAAGAGGGGTGGTTTTTGCCGATAAGCTAGAAGATGAAAGCCTGCTTGACGGTAGTTTGCTAAAAATGGCAGGCATCATCACTTCTAGCAAGCATCGCTCTTCTGGTAAGGGCAGGTTTGCCTATCTATATATTTCTGACCCGTTTTCTATCTACGAAATTATGTGCTACGACGAAAACCTCATCACCACCAAGCGAGATTTGCTTGCCGAAGGCTCGATGTTGGTTTTTGAATGTTTAGTTAAAAAAGACGATGGTGGCACACGAATTTTAGCTAAAAATATTTTTCGTCTTAACGATTTTTTACAGCAAATAAAACCACAAGAACAAGAATTTGCCGATATAAGAGTCATTAAAAGCAAAACAGATAATAGATATAAAAAAGATTTTTCTGCCAAACCAGCTGGCAATACTCAAAGCAACACTTCCTACCCCACCGCCACAACACCAAAAGAAGAAGCAATCAAAGCACTTGAAATAAGCATTTCTAACTTAAAAATTCTTTTGCCTTTAAAAACCATTTTAGCACAAAAAGTTTCGGCAAATTCGCAAGAAGGTGTTGCTATTTTTTTGTTAGCAGATGGCAAAAAAATTCTGCTAGCACAAAAATATCAACTCAATACCACCGATATTTTTCGGCTACAAAACCTTTCGGCTGAAATTGCGATAAAAAAAATTGTGTAATATTTTTTTTAGTTAAAAATGCGGTGCAAAATTCCCCTTCTTGCAGAAGGGGTGGATTTTTTTGCGACAGCAAAAAAAGACCAAGGTAGTGTTGGGAGATGATCGCCGATGTTTTTTCGAAGGAGATCTTACCGTGGCTTGCCGACACTACCCCGTCGACCTTCGGTCGCCACCCCTTCTACAAGAAGGGGAATTGTGCATCGAGATCTACCTGTGCCACCCCTTCTTGTAGAATAATAGTTTAATTGTCTTTGCAATAAATATTTATGGTTCTTGGTGAATAAATGCCATAAGTTAAGCCGGTAACTAATCCTTGAGCAAAACTTAAGCGAGTTTCAACAAAATCAACACCGTTGTTATTTTTGCACAATTCTTGGGCATTGTTAAATTTAGTTTGCCCAACTCCCCAAAATAAGAAATTATCCCAATAACTATAATGAGGATTAGTTTTTGGCACTTCTCTTGATTTGCTACCCACGGCAATTCTTTGAGTAGAGCAAGAACATAAAAAAAGAGAAGAAATTATTGCAATTAATGTGAATATTTTTTTCATAAAAGATTTTATAAGAATTAAAAAATAAGTGCTGGCAATGTTAAGATAATATTTTTAATTGTCAATATTATTTTTCAAAAACTTTGCAAATTGCCAAATCGGGTAAATTCGGCATCAAAAAATAATTCAACCGAGCCAACTGGGCCGTTTCGTTGTTTGGCGATAATAATTTCGGCTTTATGGGCTATTTGTTGCATTTTATTTTTCCAATCTTCAAATTTCACCACTTGGTCTTCGCCGGGCCTTTCTCTTTCGACATAATAACTTTGTCGATAAATAAAGGCAACCACATCGGCATCTTGCTCAATTGAGCCAGATTCTCGAAGATCAGAAAGTTGCGGTCTTTTATCTTCTCGCTGTTCAACCGCCCTTGAAAGTTGCGACAAAGCAATAACAGGCACATTAAATTCTTTGGCAATTGCCTTTAAACCTTGGGTGATTTCAGAAACTTCTTGCACCCTGCCCTGATCGGCTTTGGTAAAACTGCCTTTAATTAATTGCAAATAATCAACCACCAATAAAGAAAGATTTTGTTTTCTGATCATTTTTCTAACTCTATTTCTTATTGCCACAATGCTTAATGCAGGGGTTTCGTCGATAAAAAACGGCAAATTAGAAATTTCGCCAGAACGGGTGGCGATAACCTCCCACTCGGTTTGGTTTAGTTGCCCGTTGCGAAATTTTTGCGAGTTGATGCTACATTCCATAGAAAGAATTCTGGTAGAAAGTTGCTCGGAAGACATTTCTAAAGAAAAAAAGCCCACCGCTTTTTGCTGTTGTTTGTCTTCTAAAACTGGGTTGAGCCATTTGCAAGCATTGATGGCAATGTTGATGCCGAGGGCGGTTTTGCCCATTGATGGCCTGCCTGCCAAAATAATTAAATCAGATGATTGCAAACCGCCTAAAATGTTGTCAAGATCAAGTAAACCAGTGGAAATGCCACTAATGTGACTGTCTCTTTGTTTGGCGAGTTGTGCTTTATTGATGGTTTCTTTTAAAAAGTTGCTGATGCTAGAAAAATCTTGTTTTTTTGCCTGACCATGAATTGATAGATCGAATAATTTGGCTTCTGCTTGTTCTATTTGTTGCTCTGCCGAAATAACATAGCCAGATTTGTAGGCTTGATTAACAATTTCTTCGCCAATGTTGACTAATTTTCTTTTGCTGGATAAATCAAAAATTAATCTACCATAATCAAGTAAATCAATAATTCCGCTAGCAGAAGCAAACAAAGTGTTGAAATATTGCAAACCGCCATTTGCTTTAATTTGCTCGTTTTGACTAAAAAAAGATTTTAAAGTTATTTCGTTAGCAACGATGCCAGTTTTTTGAATGGTATCAAGAATGTAGGCATAAATTTTTTGATGAATCGGCTCATAAAAATGATCGGGCAGTAGAAACTCGTTAACACGATTGAGATATTCGTTGTTTAATAAAATGCCACCAAGCAAGGCCTGCTCGGCATTTAGATTATAGAGCTGTTTAGCGGTATTTTCTGGAATTTGTTGAATATTATTTTCTGACATTTCGGCAATTTTGCAATATTATGGCTTAATTCATAAACATGCCACCGTTAACTTGCAAATTATGACCTGTAATATAAGAGGCTTCTTGGCTCGCCAAAAAAGCAACCGCATTGGCAATTTCTTGAGCTGTTCCCATTTTTCCTGCTGGTATTTTTGCCAAAATTGCATGTTTTTGCACATCGGTTAAAATGTCGGTCATAGGGCTAGTGATAAAACCTGGTGAAATGCAATTAACGGTGATTTCTCTGGTGGCCACTTCGCTGGCTAAAGATTTGCTAAGCCCAATCATACCCGCTTTGGAAGCCACATAATTTGCTTGACCAGGGTTGCCGGTGCTTGCCACAACCGAAGCAATGTTGATGATTCTGCCATATTTTCTTTTGAGCATTTTTTTGATGGCATTGCGGTTTAAAATAAAAGTAGAACGAAGGTTGGTGTCGATTACTTGTTGAAAATCTTCTGTTTTCATTCTTAAAATTAAATTATCTTTGGTAATGCCAGCATTGCAAACTAAAATATCGATTGGCGAAAATTCTTCTGCTTTGTCAAATAAATTTTCTACTTCATTGAGATCGGCTAAATTACAAGGAATGCAAGAGATTTTATGAGCATCTTCTTTGGCAATTTCTTTAGCAAGTTCTTGTAATTTTTCGAGCTTGGTGCCAGAAATAATGATTTTGGCACCTTGTTTATATAGAGTTTTGGCAATAGCAGAACCAATTCCGCCAGTTGAACCAGTGATAAGAGCAGTTTTATTGTGAAGTTTAAACATAGTTTTGAGTTATTAGTTTTTAATTACTTTAATGATATAGTCTTTCTTTTTAATGTCTTGTTGATTATAGCCTTTTTCTTCGCTTGGTGCTTGGTTGTTTTGTTGGGTGTTTATTTGCTGGTTTTGCTGGTTTTGCTCTTCATTTTTTGCATTACCTTGATCTTCGTTTGTTTGAGTATTGTTGTTTAGCTTTTCTTGTAATTTTTGCAAGTTATTGCGATAATCATCGATATTTGAATTTGTTGAATCGGGATTTAAATTTTTATTATTTTCTAATTCTTGTTGTAATTCGTCGATGTTGTAATTGTTTTGTATCAAATGAAGCAATGGTGCTATTTCTTGGTTTTTGCCTGATAAACTACCGCTGTAATTGTTGTAAATAGAGCCGATAAAACCATAAACAATAGGTTGAAGCAATTCTCCAGAATATTTGATGATGCCACCAGTTTTTGCCGAAGAAATGATTTTTGGTGTTTTATCGTTTTTATTGCTAGCAATTTTTGTGCCTGTCATAATTTGATTAATTGTGAGGTAGGTGGCATATAACAAGCCAAAAATTAATAAGGTTTTAAAGGCTCCAAAAATCACTCCTAAAAAATTGTTTAAGGCTGGCGAAAAATAAGAGGTAATTTCTTTGGCTAAACCAGAAGTGGAAAAAATCATAACTAAAAACACAATAGTAAAAATAACACTTCTTGTGATGATTTCGATTATAGCAATGTTTAAAGTAGAATGCTGAGCAAATAGTTTGGCAACAATGCCAGAAAGTAAATAAGAGGCAAGAAAAGCAGCCGCCCAGCTTATTAAAGAAAACACCTCTTTTATTAACCCTCTAAAACTAGCAATGCCAATAATGATTAGGGCAGAAGTGATAAAAACTATATCGACAATATTGTAATCGGTTGTCATATTTTTTAAATTATTTTTTGATGTGTCAATTATTTAGGTTTTAATACCATTTACACTAATTAAAATAATCTTATTGTTTTTCACATTCTAACTTCATCTTTTTGGTTAAAAACCTGTCGTTGCGATAGCACGACTACTTAAACCTGTCGTTGCGATAGCACGACTAGTTATTTATTCAAAAAGCCTCTGCCTGTATGGATATACAGGCAATCGTTTTTTAAAGTTTTTATCTCAAAAATCATGTCGTTGCGTCTAGCACGACTGAATATAATATTTCGTTATAATGTGATTTTAATTAGTGTAAATGGTATACCTATTTAAGGGGGCTTTTTTAAGGCTGTTTTTTTAATTAATTTTCTTTATTTTATATGATTAGAGCGGTTGAAATTATTGTTATTATTGCTTTAATGGTGTTTTCGTTCTTTTTGGGGGTGAAATATGCCAACAAAGTAAAATCACATCTTAGTTGGCTAGAAAATCAAGAAGAGCAAGAAATTGACCTACCCGATATGTCTGGCGAAAATCAAGAGCCCGAAATTCCTTATAGCCCAGAAGACGAAGGCGATGCAGGCAACATTTCTAATGTTAATGCCACCGAAATGCAAGTAACAAGCCCCGAAAGCAGTGGCACTCCACCAGCAGAAACTCAAGATATTCCTGCGGTGAGTGAAGCTGAAGAGCCTAAACCAGCAATTAAAAAACCCTAATTTTTAAAATAAACCATCATCAAAAACACCACCAAATAACCAAAAAAAATGTTAAAAAAAGTTCACCACCTTTTTTTGACAAAAATCATTCTGTTGTTTTTTGTCAATTCTGCTTTTGCTATCGAAAGCAAATCTTATCGAGAAGCCATTGTTTCTGCCCTAAACCGCAAGTTTGCTAGCAAACAAAGGCAATATGTGGCAATCAATGGCAATGCATCTTCTGATTATAACTCGCACAACTATCAACTTGGTTTTCGCTATTTTTATCAAAATCCACAACTTTTGGCAGATGTTAATTTTGACTGCGACAAAAATTTTGCCGATGTGGGTAGTGGCAAGAAAAAGCGATATAATGTTAAAACCAAAGAGCAATACGATTTTAAATTTAACAGCAAAAATAAAATTTTTAACAGCCCCTATTATGTTGCTTTATATCAGCGAACTTTACAAGACTATCTCGCCACCAACCCTTACGATTTAAGGCTTGATATTAGTTTGGGCTATATTTTTTTACCCGATCTTTTAGAGCTCGATCTTGGCTTTGGCAAACGAAAACTCGCCGGTTTTAAACAGCAAAACGAAGTTGTTTTTTCGGCAAGAATGCAACATAAAATCAACGATTTAATCAGCATCAATAGCCGAGCTTTTGCATTTAACAACAGCAACAGTCTAGATTATGAACTACGAAATAGCATTTCTTATAAACTTAACAGCTCTTTTTCGCTTGAAGCTCGACATAATTTTGAAAAAAGAGCCTATTTTGAAAATAACAGAAAATACAATTATGTCAACAGAAGCCTCAACTTTGGCTTTATTTACAATTTTTAGAAAATATGTAATACCATTTACACAAATAAATATCGCATTAAATATCGCATTCTAGGGCGATAATATTACCTCGATCTAATCGCTCCCCCGCTTTACGGGGGAGCAGAAGC
>RFXY01000046.1 GCA_009921385.1 Pseudomonadota bacterium | reverse complement strand
AATTAACGGCCAAACAAAATCATTAGAATCAATCATAGAAAGTGCTAAAAACAGTCAACTAAAAAAATCATTAGGCATTTTTGATCTTATTTTTATTGGCATTGGCTCTATTATTGGCACTGGTATTTTTGTTTTAACTGGGCAGGCCGCAGCTAATTATGCTGGCCCTGCAATTTCTATTTCTTTTTTCTTGGCGGCTTTGGTTTGTATTTTTGCTGGCTTGGCATATGCCGAACTTGCTTCTATGATACCCATTTCTGGCAGTGCCTATACTTACACCTACGGCATTATGGGTGAGTTTATTGCTTGGTTGGTTGCTTGTGGTTTAATTTTAGAATATACCGTGGCTTCTTCTACTGTTTCTGCTGGTTGGTCGGGTTATTTGGTAGGAATTTTGCAACAATCTGGGGTTATTGTTCCAGAATATCTAACCAAAGCTCCATCGCAAATATGTTCTGATCAAACCTATTGTGGCATCATTAATTTACCTGCTGTCTTTATTTCTTCTTTTATTGGTTTATTATTATTTATTGGCACCAAAGAAAGTGTGATGATCAATCGTATTTTGGTTTCGATAAAATTAATTGTGATTTTTATCTTTTTAATTGTTGCTACTCCAATTATTAATACTCAAAACTATGCAAATTTTATGCCTTTTGGTTGGAATGGCATTTTTACTGGAGCGGCGGCTATATTTTTTGCTTATCTTGGTTTTGATGCAGTGGCAACAACTGCCGAAGAATGTAAAGATCCTAAAAAAGATTTACCAATCGGCATTATTGGCTCTTTGTTAATTTGTGCAGTAATCTATATTTTAGTTTCGTTGGCTCTTACTGGAATAGCCCATTATTCTACCCTTAACAATCCGCAACCTCTTGCCTTTGCTTTACGAGAAAACGGCAAAAATATTGGTTCGGCTCTTGTTGGAACTGGTGCCATTGCCGGAATGGTAACTGTTTTATTGGTGATGATGTATGGTCAATCTAGAGTTTTCTTTGCTATTTCGCGCGATGGTTTATTGCCAAAATTCTTCACTAAAACCCATTCTAAATATCAAACACCCTACATTAGTGTTGCAATCACCACTGTTTCTGTGGCCTTGATTTCTGGGTTTACCCCAATTAAAACAATGGGTGATATGAGTAGTATAGGCACTTTATTTGCCTTTTTAATTGTGTCAATTGGGGTGGTAATTTTAAGAATCACCAATCCGCAAATAAAAAGATCTTTTAAATGCCCTGCGGTGTTTTTGGTCTCTACTCTTTCGGTTTTGGGTTGTGGTTTTTTAATTTATAAATTATTAATTGATCATTATTTACCATTTGTGATTTGGTTTGTTATTGGCATTATTTTTTATGCAATTTATGGTTATAAAAATAGCAAATTAAATCAGCAATAATGTTGCAAACAAAAAATAAATCTAGCAGAATAGTTTTTGGTCTTGGCTCAAATTTGGGCAACAAACAACAAAATATTTGCTCTGCTATTAATTGGTTACAAATTAATCTGCAATTAAAAAACACCAAAACTTCTTTTTTTTTGATCAATTCCCCTCTTTTGCCCGCTAATCATCCTAAAGAATGGGAGCTTGATTTTTTAAATGTGGCATTTTCAGGTGATATCGATTTGTTGTTGTTTCCGATGTTAAGTGTTTTGCATATTTGTCAAAGTATTGAACAACAAATCGGCAGAAATCAGCAAAATTCTTCTTATCAACAACAAAAAAAATGGGCTCCAAGAGAAATTGATATTGATATTTTGCTGTTAGATAATTTGCATATCAATTATCAAAATATTTTACAAATTCCCCATTATCAACTGCAAAATCGCTCTTTTTTTTTAGAAACAACCAAAGATATCGAATCGGAATTATTAGAAAAAAATCTAACTTCTACAAAAAGGGGAATTTAGATCGAAACCGCTAGCTTTGGCAGTATTCTAGGCAATTTTGATAGTTAAATAAAACCATTAGTTGTTGATAAATTTGCCACATTTCATGCTGATTATTTGCTAAAATTTGCCTAGCTTGATGGTGACAAAGTTCTAGTAAATCATAATCAACATCAAGATTGGCAATTTTAAATTCAGGAAACCCACTTTGCTTGGTGCCAATAATTTCGCCACTTCCTCTTAATTTTAAATCTTGCTCGGCAATAAAAAATCCGTCATCTGATTGTTTTAAAATTTGCAATCTTTGTTTTGGTTGTTGTTGATTGTAAAGTAAAATACAAAACGAAGGCAGATCAGATCTGCCAACTCTGCCTCTTAATTGATGCAATTGAGCTAGGCCAAAATTTTCAGCATTTTCAATAATAATTGCGGTAGCAGAAGAAACATCGATGCCAACTTCAATTACCGTGGTGGCAATCAATACTTTTTTCTCACTATGAATATCGGCAAATTCTAACATTATCGAATCTTTTTCTTGATCTTTCAGCTTGCCGTGCAATATCGATAAATGCTTGGCAGGAATTATTTTGCTTAATTCTGCATATCTAGTTTCTACCGAAGTTAAAATAGTGTTGGTTGTTTTTTCTGAGTCTTCTTCGGTTTTAATGGCTGGGCAAATCCAATAAACTTTCTCTTGTTTATCAAGAAAGCCAAGCAAGGATTGACTTAATTCTGGAATTTTTTTATTTGACATAAGAAGAGTGGTGATTTTTTTTCTGTGCATCGGCTTTTGTTTGATAGAGCTAATCGCGGTATCGCCATAAATTGCCATCATCAAACTTCTTGGAATTGGAGTGGCACTCATTAACAACAAATCGATATTGTTGCCTTTTTGAGCCAAAGTGAGTCTTTGCAACACTCCAAAGCGATGCTGCTCGTCTATCACCGCAAGACCCAAATTGCAAAATAGCACCTCTGGCTCAAGTAAAGCATGAGTGCCGATGATTAAATCTAGCTCGTGGTTTTTTAGTTGTTGTAAAAGTTTTTGTTTAGCGGTTTTTTTGCTATCAGAAATTAGTAGACCAATTCTAATATTGCAATTTTTAAGCAGTTGTGAAAAATATTTAAAATGCTGTAAAGCTAAAATGGTGGTAGGCACCAGTACCGCCACTTGTTTTTGACAAGCAATGGCTTGCAAACAAGAAATGATTGCCACCACCGTTTTGCCACTACCGACATCGCCTTGCAATAGTCGAAACATCGGTTTATTTGCTAAAATATCGGCAGAAATCTCTTTACTTGCTTGTTGTTGAAAAGTAGTAAGCTCAAATGGCAATTGAGCAATAAAATTATCTACCAAATTATTGTTGCTGATAGTTATTTCTTTACTTGCTACTACTAATTTTTGTTGAGTAAGCAAGGTGGCGAGTTGCCAAGCCAAAAGTTCGTCAAAAGCAAGCCTTCTTCTGGCTGGCCAATAAGAATTTTCTATTTGAGTTTGAGCGATTGGTTGATGTAAAGATTTAATTGAAGCATAAAAACCTTGCCAATTATTTTTTTGCTTGATTTCTGGCAAAATCCATTCGAGTTGATCGAGTGGCAATTTGCTTAATATTTGCTGAATTTTATTTATTATTAATTGATTAGCAATGCCAGCACTTAACGGGTAGGTAAGGTGAGTTTTTGGCAAAAACGGCATTTGTTTTATTGGCACAACTTTGATTGGATGTAAAATTTCTAGCGAACCAGTGTTTTTGCTAACATAACCAAGAACCGCAATTTCTTGCCCAATTTGCATCGTTTTTAATTGGCTAGGAAAAACTTTGAAAAAAACTAAATTAAAATAATGATTCTTGCCATAACAGACAATTTTATGAGGTTGCCTGCTATTTTGCGGTAAATAATGAGTTTGCACCACTCCGCTTAACACTGCCAACTGCTTTTCTTGTTGATAAAAATCGACAGAATAGTTGATTTGTTCAACTTTATTTGGCAAATGCAGGCATAAATCAAAAAACCTATTGCTATGCAGTAGATTTTTTAAATATTTTGCTAAACTTTCGCCAATTCCAGGCAAAATGTTGAGAGGCTGTTGTAGATAGTTGAAGTAATTATAATGCATAGCGGTGATTGCTTTGATATTAATTAATTAAAAAGTTAAAATTCGATCTAAATTCCCCTTCCCTTGGAGGGGAATTTAGATCGAACACTTCGTGTCACCCCGCACCAAAAGAAGGGGGAATTTAGATCGAAAAAAATAATACTAATCAACAACAAGAAAATTAACCAAAACATCTTGTGTGTTAATTTGATTGTGTGTAGTAAAAACCCATTCTTGTAATTTTTCTAGCAATAAAGCATTTAATTGTAGATTTTTAGAAGGTGAGGTTAGGGTTATTTTTATTGGCTTGCCGTTTTCGTCAATAACGAAAGTTGCAATAATTTTTTCATTTAGCAATTCATATCGCAGATCTTGTGGAATTTTTGGGAGTGGTTGATGTAGAATTTTTCTTTCTTTATTGTTGATTTTTTCATCATTTGTTTGTATTAATTGTTGATTTTGATTTGCTGGTTGATTATGAAGATTCTTGGCAATATTTTTAACAATTTTTTTTGCAGGGGCATTATTTTGCGACGAATCAATGTTGCTAAGGTTGATGTTAACAAAATCACTTGTTGATTGAAAAGTAAAGTTTGGTTGATGATTATTGAAATGAAAATTAAGAATGAACCATAGCAACAAAAAATAACTAAATATTGCTAAAAAAAAACTAATTTTGGGATGAAGCATGATCTATCGCCATTGAAACTTGTTTAAATTGTAATTTATTTATTGCCAACATTGTTTGTAAAACTATGCCTTGATAGGCTTTTTCGTCGGCAAAAATAATGACCGAAGTATTTTGAGAATTAGCAATTGATTTTAATTCTTCTTGGATATTGTGAATTTTTATTGGTTTTTGATTGATAAAAACTTGGTTGTTAGCATCGATAACAACATTTAAAACATCGTGTGTAGCAATATTTTGTGCAGAACCGCTTGTTAAATTAATTGGTAAAGATTGATGTTTTTCTAAAGAGATGGTTGTGATAAGCAAAGTGGCGAGCAAGAAAAACATAATATCGACCATAGGAATAATTTCTATTCTTGGTTTGTGATTAATTCTTGCTCTTGTGATTTTCATATAAAAAGGTATTTAAAACCTAATTTATTAGCACTAATAAATGTTGACCATTTTCAATTTGGGCAAAACCAGATTGCACTGAAATTGTTTTGATAATATTGTTTTCTGAATCATAAACAATAATTTCTCCTGATTGTAAGGTTGAAACAAAAGCAGAATGATTTTGCATAATACCGCTACAACCAGAAACTAGGGGCAAAACCGCCATATAACAAGAATCGTTATATAGAGTTTCGTTGGGAGAAACAATTTCAAGATGCAATTTAGACATAAAATTATAATTAAGAAGCTAATAATTTTTCGCCTTTAGCAATAGCTTCTTTAATGTCGCCAACCATATAAAAAGCAGTTTCCGGCAAATAATCGAATGTTCCTTCGCAAATGGCTTTAAAACCAGAAATGGTATCTTGTAAAGAAACCAATTTACCTGGAGAGCCAGTGAAAACTTCTGCAACATGGAAAGGTTGCGACAAGAATCGTTGAATTTTTCTTGCTCTAGCCACTGTGAGTTTATCTTCTTCTGAAAGTTCATCCATACCTAAAATTGCAATAATATCTTGTAAAGATTTATAGGCTTGCAAGATTTTTTGCACTTCTCTAGCTACCTGATAATGCTCGTTGCCAACTATTCTTGGGTCAAGAATTCTAGAGGTAGAATCAAGAGGATCGACCGCAGGGTAAATGCCCATTTCAGCGATTTGTCTTGATAAAACTGTGGTAGCATCAAGGTGAGAAAAAGAGGTTGCTGGAGCAGGATCGGTTAGATCGTCGGCTGGCACATAAATTGCTTGCACCGAAGTGATGGAGCCGCTTTTGGTTGAAGTGATTCTTTCTTGCATTGCACCCATTTCGGTAGCAAGTGTTGGTTGATAACCAACCGCAGAAGGAATTCGGCCAAGAAGAGCAGAAACTTCGGAGCCCGCTTGAGTGAATCGAAAAATATTGTCGACAAAAAATAACACATCACGATTTTCTTGGTCGCGAAAATATTCGGCTTGAGTAAGGCCAGTGAGAGCAACTCTTGCTCTTGCTCCTGGCGGTTCGTTCATTTGGCCGTAAACCAAGGCAACTTTTGAGTTGGCTAGATTTTTAATATCAATAACTCCAGAATCGATCATTTCGTGGTAGAGATCGTTGCCTTCACGTGTTCTTTCGCCAACACCAGCGAACACAGAATAACCACTATGAGCTTTTGCCACATTGTTGATAAGCTCCATAATAAGAACGGTTTTGCCAACACCAGCACCACCAAACAAACCGATTTTGCCACCTTTAGAATAAGGAGCCAATAGATCGATAACTTTAATACCAGTTACTAAAATTTCGGTTTCAGTAGCTTGATTGCTAAAATCGGGGGCAGGGCGATGAATAGGGAAATGATATTGAGCATTAATTTCGCCTTTTTCGTCGATAGGCTCGCCAATAACATTCATTATTCTGCCTAAAGTTGCAGAACCAACTGGCACAGAAATTGGCTTGCCAGTATCAATTACCTGATCGCCTCTTGCCAAGCCATCGGTAGAATCCATGGCGATTGTTCTTACTGTGTGATTGCCTAAATGAATCGCGACTTCTAAAGTTACATTTTTGCCGTTATTGTTGCATTGCAAGGCTGTGTTGATTGGCGGTAGTTGATTTTCGAAATAAACATCGACTACAGCAGAAACTATTTGAGTTATTTTGCCAACATTAGACATGTTTTAAAAAAAATTAAATTTAAAAAAATATTTGCCATAATTTTAACTGCAAAAAAATTAAAAACAACAAAAATTTTGTAAATTTATTGACGATTCAATAGGTTAATACCAATCATCAAAAATTTATTAAATATTTCTTGGCTCTTGTTTAATAATAATTTTCCCTACCGCCTTAAAGCCATATAAAATGGCTATTCTTTCCAAAATTAAATTGGTATTATGTTCTAAAAAAAAAGCCATTGCCGAATTATAGGCAACAATAGTTAATTTTATTTCTTTTTGCTCTAAATTTAGTTTTATCGACTTGGGTTGGCAATATTTTTGATATTCTTTGCCAACAATTTGTTGCCAATTTTTACTTAACTGATGAATGATAAAAAATTCTTGCTTGTGATGATTGATGTTGTTTTTTAACAAAAAATTTAAAGAATGCTCGAGTTTTTTCATATTTTTTATATTGGTTGAAAAACCATTAAATAAAAAATAATGATCATTGCGATAAAAGCTAAACAGCCTAATATTATCCAAAAAAAATTTAATTGCCAATATTTTTTAGGTAAATCACTATTGTTTTTTATGATATTTTTTAGCAATATTTTTCATTTTAAT
>RFXY01000045.1 GCA_009921385.1 Pseudomonadota bacterium | reverse complement strand
TGCTGGCCTGCGATACAAACGCTATGGGACATGCAGTACTGCGTTCTTGTGAAATTAAATCTGCAGTAGTTTCCGCAGATGAGAGAGAGGGCGGCATTCGTGCAACTCTCAACTTTGGCCATACATTTGGACATGCGATAGAGGCTGGCATGGGTTATGGCGAATGGCTTCACGGGGAAGCTGTTGGCTGCGGCATGGTGATGGGTGCTGACTTATCTTGCCGTTTAAACCTCATTAGCAAAGCTGAGCTCGAGCGTCTCACCAAGATTATCAAATCAATGAATCTGCCTACTGTTCCGCCTAAATTTGGCACAGAACGTTATATGGAGCTGATGCAAGTGGATAAGAAAACTGAGGGCGGCCAAATTCGCTACGTCATCCTAGAGAAGATGGGTAAGGCTCAAATTAAGAGCGTACCTGATACCCAAGTGATCGAAACTTTATCTGCTACTGGTGCAGCCTAAAGACCTAAGGTTTAATCAGCCCAATCTTCACAGCCTGACCAGCCTGAGCACTAGCAAACTGCGTCAAATCATTTAAGAGCTCTCGGCCAGTTTTGGTATCGAGCCACAAAGGCGTTGCCATGGTGCCTGCCCAACGGTAGTGATAACCGCCAGACTTCGCTGCCACCCAAATTTCGTGTAAAGGTGGCTGGGTATTGACCACAATTACGCTTTTATCCCTAAAGCGGATATTGATGACATTCCCGCCTTGGCGTTCCACATCTAAATCCAGATCCAATTCGTCATCAGCAGTCTCAAGGGCTACTTCAATAGACTGTAATAAATTGCTGCCTAGCTGATGAAACTGCTTGTCATCAATGGCTTCCACGGTCAAATTATTTGGATTCATTCCAGAGTCCTGCATGCTATATTCAATCATTCGTTTTAGAGACATTCATGATAGCGATTCTTAATAGAGCCTTTGGCATTGCCCTACTAATAGCCCTTGTTGGATGTGGGGTTAGGGGGCCTCTGATTTTGCCAATTATTCCTCCGGTTCCTCCAGCGCCTACTGCGCCTGAGCCCAAAGGGATACTCTATCCACCTCAGGCTCCTGAAGCCGCACAAACACCTGCTAGCAATGACAAGTAAAGCCCTTCCTCTACCCAAATTATCTGGATTTACAGAACGCAACGGCAAGTGGTATGCCGAAGAAGTTCCTTTGGCAGACGATGTGCGAGATTGGAAACATAATTTAACTTTGGGTGAAAAAAACTTGCTTACTCAAATTTTTCGCTTTTTTACTCAAGCCGATATTGAGGTCAACAATTGTTATATGAAGCATTATAGCAAGGTTTTTAAACCAACCGAAGTGCAAATGATGTTGGCATCTTTTTCGAATATGGAAACGGTGCATATCGTGGCTTATTCGCATCTCTTAGACACTATTGGTATGCCAGAAACCGAGTATCAAGCTTTCATGAAATACAAAGAAATGAAAGACAAATACGATTATATGCACAAATTTAACACTGACAGCAAAAAAAATATCGCCATCACTTTGGCGGTTTTTGGAGCCTTTACCGAAGGCTTGCAATTGTTTGCTTCTTTTGCTATTTTGTTGAATTTTCAGAGATTTGGCAAAATGAAAGGTATGGGGCAAATTGTGGCTTGGTCGGTTCGCGACGAATCTTTGCATACCAATTCTATTATCAAGCTGTTTCGCACTTTTGTTCAAGAAAATTCCGAAGTTTGGGATGAAGAATTAAAAGGTCATCTTTACGAAGCCTGTGCGACAATTGTGCATTTTGAAGATGCTTTTATCGATTTAGCTTTTGAAATGGGCAATGTCGAAGGCCTTACCGCTCGAGAAGTAAAAAGATACATTCGCTACATTGCCGATCGCAGATTAAACCAGCTCGGCTTGAAAGATATTTATATGATCGACGACAATCCGCTACCTTGGCTTGACGAAATTTTAAACGGAGTTGAGCATACCAATTTTTTTGAAAACAGAGTCACCGAATATAGCAAAGCCTCAACTACTGGCACTTGGGAAGATGTTTTTATCGAAATCGATGCTAGCAGGCAAAAAATGCTAGAAATATAATACCATTTACACTAGTTAAAATCACACTTCGATCTAAATTTCCTGCACTAAAGAAGTGGTGCCTAGGTAGTGTCGGCAAGCAGTTCTCGGTCAGAATTCCCCTTCTTGCAGAAGGGGTGGCACGAAGTGCCGGGGTAGTGTCGGTAGCAGAACTCGGAAGATGTGCGACTCGAAGTGGCATTTTTCCGTGTCTCCCAACACTACCCCGGCCGTTCCACGGCCACACCTTCTGCAAGAAGGGGAATTCTGACCGAGAACTGCTTGCCGACACTCACTGTTATTTGGTGAAAAAAAATTAATATTTTAATTAATATCGCAAGTGGTGAAAAACCTTTTTTTTATAGAATAAATGTGTTTTTTTTTGCTTGCAAATAAAAAGTAGGATCAATAAAATTATTTTATCAAATTATAAAATATTAAAGCCTAATATCATTTTTCATTAAACTGTCGTTAATTGTTTTTATCAAAATTTTATGTCTAATACACCAAATAATTTCACTTTTGATGTCGAAGTGGGTAAAATTCTAAATCTAATGATAAACTCTCTCTATGCCAATAAAGATGTGGCGTTAAGAGAGTTGATTTCTAATGCTTCCGATGCTTGCGATAAACTTCGATATATGGCAACACAACAGCCAAATTTGATTGGCGAAGAACTAAACATTAACATCACTATCAACAAAGCTCAAAACTTGCTTATCATTTCTGATAACGGCATCGGTATGAATAGGCAAGATCTCATCGAAAATTTAGGCACCATCGCTCGTTCTGGCACCGAAAATTTTTTACAAAACCTTGCTAAAAGTGCCAACCCCGACGAAAAAGCGCAACTAATTGGGCAGTTTGGTGTGGGTTTTTATGCTAGTTTTATGATTGCCAATAAAGTTGAGGTTTTATCAAGAAAAGCCCTAGAGCCAGAGCTTTGGTTATGGACATCTAAAGGCGATAATTCGTTTAGTGTAGATTTAGTCGATAACAATTTATTTGATAACAAATCTGGCACAAAAATTATTTTATATCTCAAAGAAGAAGCCAAAGAATTTCTAGATCGCTTTCACATAAAACACATTGTGCAAACTTATTCTGATCATATCAATTTTCCTATTTTCTTTATTCCAGAAAATCTTAACGATGGGGCAACGGTTGAAAATCTTAACTCGGCTTCTGCAATATGGAAAAAACCAAGCAAAGAAATTAGTCAAGAACAATATCAAAATTTTTACAAACACATCGCCCACCTGCCTGGTGAGCCTTTTTTAACTTTACACAACACTGTCGAAGGTGCACTAAGCTACACTAACTTGCTGTTTATTCCTAGCACTAAACCTTTTGATTTGTTTCATCCAGATCGCAAAACCTCTATCAAACTTTATGTTAAAAAAGTTTTTATTAGCGAAGATCTCAATTTGGTGCCTGCTTATTTGCGATTTCTTAAAGGCTTGGTCGATTCCGACGACCTACCACTCAACATTAGCCGTGAAACTTTGCAACACAACTCTGTGCTTGATAAAATTAAAAAATCGCTAATTAATAAGGTTTTAAACGAACTCAAAAAAGTTGCCACCAACACACCAGAAAAATATCAAGAATTTTGGCAAAATTTTGGGGCGGTTTTAAAAGAAGGTTTGTGTGAACCTTCTGAATTTCGTGAAAAAATCTTAGAAGCTTGTTTGTTTTTCACCTCAAAATCACCAAATTTACCAGTTTCTTTGGCAAAATACCTAGAAAGAATGCCCGAAACCCAAAAACAAATTTTCTTTTTGACAGGCGAAAATATCAGCAAAATACAGTCATCGCCACAGCTAGAAATTTTTCAAAAAAAAGATATCGAAGTTTTGTTTCTCACCGATGCGGTAGACGAGTTTTGGGTAACTGTTGCTACCACTTATCAAGAGAAAGAATTTCAATCAATCAACCGTGCCGATATCAATTTTGACGAAATAAAAGAAACCGAAAAAACCGAAGAAAATCAAGAAAAATCCCAACCTCTTGAAGAAAATCACCAAGAATTGCTAGCTTTTTTTAAAGAATGTTTGCAAGATAAAGTAAAAGATGTGAGAATTTCTAAAAAACTCACCAATTCTCCTGTTTGTTTGGCTGTTGATGCCTATGGTATGGATATTAGACTCGAAAGATTTTTACTCGAACAAAAACAACTAAATTCTGCTTCGGCAAAAATTTTAGAAATTAATTCAAACAACAAAATTATTCAAAAAATTGCTAGCAATTTTAAGCAAAATCAAGAAGAATCAGCAAACACTGTTAAAACCTTGTTTGATCTAGCTTGTGTGGTTGAAGATGAGCCATTGAAAGATGCTTTTGATTTTTCGCAACGTATTCAAAGTTTATTAGCTTAAAATTATGTCAACAACACATTTTTCTTCTTTAGTTGCAAAATTTAATATTTGGCTTGATGAGGCAAAGCAAAACCAACAAATCACAGAGCCAACCGCAATGTGCTTGGCAACTGTTTCGGCAAATATGCAACCTTCGGCACGAATGGTGTTGTTAAAACAAGTAAACGAGCAAGGTTTTTATTTTTTTACCAATCAAAACAGTCAAAAAGGTTGCGAGTTGCAACAAAACAAGCAAGTTTCTTTGTGTTTTTATTGGGGGCCGATTAAAAAACAAATAAGAATTTCTGGTGCCATTAAGCAAGCCACTAGTCAAGAATCCGATGCCTATTTTGCTTCTCGACCATATCAAAGCCAAATTGGGGCTTGGGCATCGCAACAGTCGCAACCTATGCAAAATTGGCAAGAGTTTGAAGAAAGAATGCGATTTTTTTCACAAAAATTTAGCCAAGGCTCAGTTCCAAGACCAGATTTTTGGTGCGGTTTTATTGTGGTTCCAACTCAAATAGAATTTTGGCAAGAGCAAGATTTTCGCTTACATCATCGTTTTTTATACACTAAGCAAACAAACGATTCTTGGCAAGAACAGCAACTTTATCCATAATATATGAATTTTTATGCACTTTGTCATCAATATTTAAGTAATCTTGTCGAGCAAATAGAAACCGCCGATAAGCATTGTTTGTTTGAGGTTGATTATGCCGATGGAGTTCTTAACATCATTATTTCTAGCACCAAACAAACTTTTGTCATTAATCGCAATGCAGGTAATGAAAAAATTTGGTATTCTTCACCAATTAGTGGCCCCGATTATTTTTCTTTTGATCTCAATAAAAATGCTTGGCTAAACCAACAAAATATTAATTTAACCGATAAAATTTTTTCCGAACTTAACATTTAACTATGAAAAATATTCTTTTAATTCCTGGCGATGGCATTGGTCCTGAGGTGGTTAATGAAGCCAAAAAAGTGCTTGATTTTTTTACTAAACATACCGAAATTAAATTTAATACCGAACAAGCTTTGTTGGGTGGCATTGCTTATGATCAAACTGGCACTCCTTTTCCGTCTCAAACACTTGAGCTTGCCAAGCAATCAGATGCCATTTTGCTTGGTGCTGTTGGTGGCTTAAAATGGGAAAGTTTGCCATATGCAGTGAGACCAGAAAGAGGCTTGCTTGGCATCAGAAAAGAACTTAATTTATTTGCCAACCTCCGACCTGCAAAAGTTTTTGATGCTTTAATTGATAGCTCGACCCTAAAAAGAGAAGTCGTGGCAGGTCTTGATATTATGATTGTACGTGAACTTACAGGAGATCTTTATTTTGGCGAGCCAAGAGGTGTAAAAACCTTACCAGACGGCTCAAAACAAGGTGTCAACACCATGACTTACAACTCTAAAGAAGTCGCAAGAATTGCTAAAGTTGCCTTTGAATTAGCTCTAATACGTAACAAAAAACTTTGCTCGGTTGATAAAGCTAATGTGCTTGAAACCACCGAAATGTGGCGAGAAGTCGTTACTGAAATTGGGCAAACTCAATATCCTGGAGTTGCTTTGTCGCATATGTATGTTGACAATGCTTCTATGCAACTAGTTCGAAACCCAAAACAATTCGATGTGATGCTTACAGGCAATATTTTTGGCGACATTTTATCTGATACCGCCTCAATGCTTACAGGTTCTCTTGGTATGTTGCCTTCTGCTTCACTTGGCGAAAAGCAAGCCAACGGCAAACAATATGCACTTTATGAGCCAATACACGGCTCGGCCCCAGATATTGCTGGCAAAAACATCGCCAATCCTCTTGCCACTATTCTAAGTTTAGCGATGATGTTTAGATATTCTTTTAACTATCAAACCCAAGCCGATGCATTAGAATTGGCAATTAGTAATGTTTTAAATAACAATTTATTCACAGCCGATATTGCCAAATCAAAAGACAAGGCCATTTCGTGCACTCAAATGGGTAATGAAGTTATTAAAGAATTGGCAAAAGTTTTAAAATAAACTTCTATGTTAGCAAAATTTAAAAGCAATGCAGTATTTTTTATATTCTTCTTTGTTGTTTTTAATGCTTTTGCTAACAATCGGCCCACAACTTTCGACGATCGTTTTGCTTGTGAAAAAAGCCAAGGTGTGTGGCGAGAATTTGGCAATGGTTGTGTTGATAATTGTATCAAAAAAATCGATCCTTACAACATAGTTTGCACTTCTGCTTTAACTTATGGTTGTGAGTGCGGTAAAAATCGTTGTTGGAATGCTGAAAAATGTGTTGCTTTGCAAGATTATCAAGTGCAATATCAAAAACAACAAGAGCAAGAAAATTTAGAAAGCAACAAAGATAGGCTGGCAAGGCAACAAGAAGCCCAAAAATTTCGCCGAGATTATGTTGCAAAGCTCATCAAGAGTGAAAAAATCGCAACAAGCGAGGTAAAAAGTGAAGAAAAAAAAGAAGAAGATCCTAACTCATTTACAGGTAGCAATAAACAATTAATTTACGATAGTTTTGAAAATAAAAAAACCGCCAAAAAGAAAGATCTAGAAAAAAAGTTAGCCGAAATTAACGAAGAAAAAAACACTATTCCGCCGACAATAATAACAAACAATCCAGAAACCAAAGTTAACCCCGAAAAAAATACTACAATCAACAATAATCCACCGCCAGCAATTGAAACTAAAAAACCCGATTCTACCTCTGGTTTTCTTGATTCTCTTGGCAATAAATTTAATAATTTTTTATCTTCGCCAGCCAATAATAATAACAATGAAATACCGCCAGTTTATGTTGTTCCACAAAACGGGGCCGATTTGCAAAATGGCGATAAGATTATTGATAATTTAAACAAACAAAACACACCAGATTTGCCAATCGTTCCTCTTGATTAGTAGGCTTACGATCTAAATTCCCCTTCTTGTAGAAGAGGTGGCGGGCGAAGCTAGGACGGGGTAGTGTCGTCTAGCAGTTCTCGGATATTCCCCTTCTGTAGAAGGGGTGGCGACCGAAGGTCGACGGGGTAGTGTCGGGAGCCGATC
>RFXY01000044.1 GCA_009921385.1 Pseudomonadota bacterium | reverse complement strand
ATTTTAAAGTTAAAATGGTATTAATAAAATTTACATAAAAATAATTAAAAAAACAAATGAAAATACTGATTGTGCAAGCAAATTTTTATCAAAATATTTCTAGCTTGCTTTTAAAAGGTGCAGAAGATTTTTTGCAACAAAATAATTACTCTTATAATATTATCACTGTGCCTGGTGCCCTTGAAATTCCTGCGGTAATTGCCAAATTAAAACATCAATATCAAGGTTTTGTGGCTCTTGGTTGTGTAATTCGAGGCGAAACTTCTCATTACGATATTGTTTGCAACCAGAGTTCTTATGGTTTAATGAGGCTTAGCATTGATTATGGTTTGGCTATCGGCAACGGCATTTTAACAGTAGAAAACGAAGAGCAAGCCATATTTAGGGCAGATCCTTTACAATATAACAAAGGAAAATTAGCAGTCGAAGCTTGTTTGGCAGTGGCAAAAATATCGTAAAAAATCATACCAAAGCTGGGGCAAATTCCACTTTTTTAGAAGGGGGAATATAGAAGAACTACTTTTTGTGAGAGAAATATAAAAGTGCTCGGTCAAAATTCCCCTTTTTTAGAAGGGGTGGCGGGCGAAGCCCGACGGGGTAGTGTCGGCAACCAGAACTCGGATTTCTTCGAAAAGTGTCATTGTGCCGTGCCTCCCAACACTACCTTGGTCTTTTCGCATAAGTTGCACTTATGCGAAAATCCACCCCTTCTGCAGAAGGGGAATTTAAATCGAGTTAGGAATTTTTTTTGATAGTTTGCTGTAAAGCCAAAACTAGCTGATCGATCATAGCAAAAGTATGCAAAGAAGTGGCGGTTATACGAAGTCTTTCGTCGTTTTTGGCAACTGTGGGATAGTTGATGTGTTGCGCATAAATGTTGTGCTCATTTAATAGATCGGTTGAAATTTGTTGAGCTTTATAGGCATTGCCAATTAAAACAGAAACAATGTGCGATTGATTGTTAAAATTTTTAATGTTGGCTTGTTGTAATTTTTGTTTTAAATAATTGACATTGTCAAACAAAACAGTTCTTTCTTGTTGATTTTGTTGTAGGTGCGAAATGTTTGCCAAAATAGCAACAGCAAGGACGGGGGGCAGGGCGGTGCTAAAAATAAAGCCAGAAGCATAGCTTCTGATAGCATCGATAGCAATTTTATTGCCAGTAAGATAACCACCAAAAACCCCAAAAGCTTTACCAAAAGTGCCTTGAATAAAATCTATTTCTTGATGCAAGTTTAATTGCTTGCTTAGGCCAGCTCCTTGCCCATAAATGCCTACCGCATGCACTTCGTCTATGTAGGTGAGGGCTTGATATTTTTTTGCCAACTCAACAATGCCAGCAATGTCGCCAAAATCGCCATCCATAGAATAAACCGATTCAAAAATAATAAGTTTGGGCTGTTGTTTTGGATAGAGTTTTAGTTTTTCTTCTAGATCTGCTAAATTATTGTGGGCAAAAATATGTTTTTTGGCTTTGCTGTTTCTAATGCCAGCAATGATGGAAGCATGATTTTTGGCATCAGAAAAAATGATGAGATTTTCAATGATTTGGTTTAGTGCCTGAATGGCGGTGTCGTTGGTGATGTAGCCAGAAGAGCAAACTAGTGCCTTTTCTTTGTTGTGTAAATCGGCAACGGCTTGTTCTAGTTCAACTATTGGTTTGTTATTGCCAGAAATATTTCTGGTGCCGCCCGCCCCAATGCCGTATTGGTCTAGGGCTTGTTTGGCTAGGTTGATAGAGTCTTGGTTTTGACCCATACCCAAATAATCGTTAGAACACCACACAATAATTTTTTGCTGATTATGATTGTTGATGGCATACGGAAACTGCCTGCATAATCTAGAAATATTAACAAAATTTCTATAACGACTTTCTTGTGTTAAGTGCTCTATTGCTGTAATAAAAAATTCTTGATACATTTTTTAACTAATTTTTTTAATTTTGATTAAAATAATATCGTTATGATTTTTTTTAACAATCTCAAAATAAAAATTATTGATGGTGAATAGTTCTTTTTCTTCTGGTATTCGACCTAAATAGTTGATGATATAAGCAGAAACATTGAGTGCTTCTTCACTTGTGGGCAGTTGCCAATTAAGTTTTTTATTGAGATCGTGAATGAGAGTTTTGCCACTTACTTTATAAAGCCCAGATTTGCTTTTGACGATGTTGATTTCGTTAATTTCGTCGGGTTCTTTAATTTCTCCGACTATTTCTTCTAAAATGTCTTCGAGGGTTATTAAACCTTGCACCGAGCCGTATTCGTCTATAACAATTGCCATTCTTTTTTTGATTTTACGAAAAGAAAACAATTGAGCTTTTAAAGTGTTGGAGTTTGGCACAAAAAAAGGAGTGGCAATAACTTGTTGCAAATCAAAATTGTTAATATCGCCTTTATGCAAATAAAGAGATTTTAGCATTTTTCGCACATTTAAAATGTGAGTGATATTTTCTTCTTGATTTTGCCACAGAGGAATTCGGGTGTAGCCAATTTCAATGGCTTTTTTAATGATTTCGGTAATGCTTAAATTGTAGTTGATGGAGGCAATGTTTTTGCGATGTACCATAATTTCAAGGATAGAAGTATCAGATAAATCAAGCACTCCATCGAGTAAATCTTTGTCGTATTTAAAAATAGAGCCTTCTTTGGCTTTTAGTTCGATGGTATTTCTGATTTCTTCAAGTTCAGAATTTTTGCTTTGCTCTTTTTTTTTGAAATTAACAATGGCTTTATCAATAACTTTTTCGATAACATGAACTATTGGCAAAAATATTTGATATAAAATTTTAATAAAATTAGCAAAGAAAACGGCGATTTTTTCGGGCTGATGTAAAGCGAGAGTTTTAGGCAAAATCTCGCCAAAAACAATAATTATGACTGTTAAAAAAACCGTGGCATAAACGACCCCAATTTCACCAAACATTTCTAGCAATATTTTGGTGGTTAAAGAAGAGGCGATAATGTTGATGGCATTATTGGTAAGAAGCATCACACTTATTAGTTTTGTTCGATTTTGCAATAAATGTTCGAGTGTTTTTGCTTTTTGACAACCATCGTTTTTTAGTTTCCAAATTTTTGCCCGAGAGGCGGTGGTGATGGCGGTTTCAAAGCACGAAACCAAGCCTGCTAAAATAATTAAACTTGCCACATAAAATATTTGCCAAGATAAAGAAATAAACATCTATTTTAGTTGTTGATTAATTGCTTTATCGATAAGTTGGCAAAAATTTTCAACTCCAAACAAAGCAATAAAAGAGCCGATTCTGGGCCCTTGATTTTGGCCAAGCAAAATTTGATAAAGCAACGAAAACCAAGAGCCGATGCTATCGGCATAGCCCTGTTCTTTGCCAACTTTATAAACTATATTTTGCAATGAATTGGCATCGTCATCGCTTGATAGCAGTTGCTGTTTAAGGGCTTGCAATTGATTGATTTGCATTTGGTTTGGTGCTAAATAAACCTTGCTTTGCTTGACAAAATCGTGATAATAATTAATCACTTTTTGCACCATTTCTGCTAACAATGGCGAGGTTTCTGGATTAATATTTGGAGCATATTTGGCGATAAAACCCCATAAGATATTTTCATTTTCTGGGTTGCAAGCCGAAGCAAGATTGAGCAACAAAGAATAGCTGATTTGAAAATTAATATAATTTAGCGGTGGATTGCCTTGATGAATATGAAAAACTGGGTTTTCAAGTTGTTGGGTAGGGCTTTGGCTGGCAAAAGAATTCATTAAAGCCAAGTATTCGTCAACTGTTTTTGGAATGACATCAAAATAGAGTCGTTTTGCGGTTTGCGGTTTTTGATACATAAACAGCGACATAGATTGTGTGGGGGCATATTTTAGCCAATCTTCTACTGCGATGCCGTTGCCTTTGGATTTAGAAATTTTTTCGCCAGTTTCTGATAAAAACATTTCGTAAACAAAATTAATGGGCGGTTTTCCGCCAAGTATTTTGCAAACACTGCTATAAATTTGCTGGTTTGGTTGATGATCTTTACCAAAAATTTCGTAATCGACTTCAAAAGTTTGCCATCTAGCCCCGAAATCGATTTTCCACTGCAATTTGCAGTTGCCGTCGAGCACCGAAATTTCTTGCTGTTGTTGATTGTTATCGAGATAGGTGATGGTTTGTTTTTCTTGGTTAATTGCCAACACTCCTTTGTCGATCACGAGGTTGGTTTGTGGATCGATGGGCATAAAAGGGCTGTAAGTTGCCTTTCTTTCTTCGCCCAAAGTGGGTAGCATTAATTTGAGCAGTTCTTCGTTTTTGTGTAGCACTTTCAGCATGGTTTGGTTAAAAGCGCCAGATTTATATTGTTGTGTGGCACTAATAAAGGTGTATTCAAAGCCAAAAGAATCAAGAAAACTTTGTAATCTGGCATTCATATGATGCCCAAAAGATTGATGAGTGCCAAAAGGATCGGGCACAGAAGTGAGCGGTTTGCCTAAATACTTGGCAATTAGCTCTTGATTTGGAATGTTTTCTGGCACTTTTCTTAAGCCATCGATATCGTCAGAAACACAATACATTTTGATGGGAATGTGAGGAGCGAGCAAAGAAAAAGCTTTCATCACAAAAGCGGTTCGCACAACTTCGCCAAAAGTGCCGATGTGAGGCAGGCCAGAAGGTCCGTAGCCAGTTTCAAAAAGCACAAAGCCTTTTTTGGGAGTTTGATGTTGAATTTTGGTTAAGATTTTTTTTGCCTCTAAAAAAGGCCAAGCAGTGCTTTCTTGGTAATGGTGAGTTGACATGACTATTTAATTTTTTGCTGGTTATTTTGCATTGTGTGATGAGTTTATGATTATAGTGTAGAAATTTTTTGCCATAAAGAACCAGCCTCTGCTTTGGTTTTGATGGCTAAATCTTTGCCGAGTTTTTTGGCTTGTTCATGAGAAATTTGTTGAGTGTTGAGTTGTTGAAAATTATATTCTAAACCGCAATCAGAAATAATGGCGGTTTTTAACATAAGCTCGTTGTTGTTGATGGTGGCAAAACTTGCCATGGGAGTGAGACAACCGCCTTGCATTGTGGCCGAAAATTCTCGTTCGGCAGTGAAGCAAATGTTGCTTTCGTTGTGATTAACTAAGCTGGCTATTTGTTGAATTTCTAAATCGTCTGCTCTAGTTTGTAGGGCCAAGAAACCTTGCCCTGTTGCTGGCAACATTTCGTTTTCGTTAAAAATATGTTGCACTAAATGATCTTGATTAATTCTGGTAAGACCCGCCATTGCTAACACTACGGCATCAAAATTTTTTTCGTTTAGTTTGTTGATTCTGGTGTCGATATTGCCTCTTAAATCAACAATTGTTGCTGTGGGTAGTAGTTTTTTTAAAAAAGCAGATCGCCTTGGTGAAGAAGTGGCAATAACTGCATTTTTTGGTAAATCAAAAAATGAGGTGATTTTGCGATGAGAAATTAGGGCATCGAAAGGGTTTTGTCTTTCTGTGATAGAAGCCAAAACGGTTTGATGATGCAAAACTGGCGGTAGATCTTTGCTAGAATGAACCGCAATATCAATTTTATTGTCAAGCAAAGCTTGTTCTAGCTCCTTAACAAACAAGCCTTTACCACCAATTTCTGCTAATTTCACAGATTGATAAATATCGCCACTAGTTTTGATTGGAACTATTTCTAGCTTAATCTTGTGAAGAAAAGAAGATAATGATAAATAAATTTCAGCAACCTGAGCCAAGGCTAACTTGCTTGACCTAGTGCCAATTCTTACTAATCTAGACATTAAAAATTAACCTTGACGAGCTTTAAACCTAGGGTTGACCTTGTTGATAACATAGATTCTGCCTTTTCTTCTAACTACTTTGCAATTTTTATCGCGTTTTTTGGCAGATTTAATAGAATTGTATATTTTCATAAAAATAAATGGTTGAAAAAATTAAAGCAAATATTTTAAAACTTTTTTTTTATTTGACAAGATTAATTTTTGACTATTTCCATTTTTAATTGAGCTTCTTGTAATTTTTTTTGACAAAAGTTATGAAGTTCGTTGGCTTCGTTATGAAGTTTTATCATATCGTCAAGGTTGATTTTGTTAGAAGAAAGTTCGTTGACGATTTGTTCTAAACGGCTGATAGCTTGCTCAAAACTAAGATTTTGAGAAGAAGAATTAGAGTTGCTCATGATCGGTTAAGGTAATTGGATATTGGTTAGAAAAACAAGCATCGCAATATTGAGGATTTTTGTTGTTGCGAGCGGTTTTGGTGATTGCTAAATATAGAGAATTTAAAGAAAGATATTGTAAATTATCTGCCCCAATAAATTGCCGAATTTCTTCTTTTGACATATAAGAAGCTAGTAAATCTTTTTTTTCTGGGGTGTCAACACCGTAAAAACAAGGAGAGACAGTGGGCGGAGAAGCAATAAAAAAGTGTATTTCTTTTGCCCCGGCTTCTCGAACCATTTGCACGATTTTTTTAGAGGTGGTGCCTCGCACAATGCTGTCATCAATTAGGATAACTTTTTTGTTGTTAAGCACCGCTAAATTGGCATTGTGTTTGAGCTTTACCCCAAAATGCCTGATTTTGTCGGTTGGTTCAATAAAAGTGCGTCCAACATAGTGATTTCGTATGATGCCAAGCTCAAAAGGAATGCCCGACTGCAAGGCAAAACCAATGGCGGCGGGCACCCCAGAATCGGGCACGGGAACCACTACATCGGCATCAAGTGAGCCAATTTCTTTGGCAAGTTCGATGCCGATATTTTTTCGCATTTCATAAACATATTGGTTTTCAATAAAGCTATCTGGTCTCGAAAAATAAACATATTCAAAAATGCAAAATTTCGAAGGTTTTGCAGGAAACGGATAAAGGGATTTGGTGCCATCTTTATCGATAATAAGCATTTCGCCGTGTTGTAAATCTCGTTGCCATTTGGCACCGATAATGTCAAAAGCACAAGTTTCGGAAGCCACAACCCAAGAATCGTTGAGTTTTGCTAAAGAAAGCGGGCGAACCCCGTGTGGATCTCAGGATCAAGCACCCGCGCGCCTCGCCGCTCTCCAAGCCGGCTCCGCCGACCCCGGCCTCGCCGCCCTCTTCTTCGATTTCGGCCGCTACCTCCTCATCTCCTCGTCGCGCCCCGGCGGTTTCCCCGCGAATCTCCAAGGCCTCTGGGCCGAGGAAATCCAAGCCCCGTGGAATGCCGACTGGCACCTCAACGTAAACCTCCAGATGAACTACTGGCCCGCCGAGGTGTGCGCCCTCGGCGACCTCGCCCAGCCGCTCTTCGCGTTCATCGAGTCACTACAAAAACCCGGTGCCGTCACCGCTCAGAAATATTACGGCGCCCGCGGTTGGGTCGCCCACGTCCTCGCGAATCCCTGGGGCTTCACCGCCCCCGGCGAATCCGCCAGTGGGGGCTCCGCCCACAGCGGCTCCGCGTGGCTCTGCCAACACCTCTGGGATCACTGGCTCTTCACCGGTGACAAAAAATTCCTCG
>RFXY01000043.1 GCA_009921385.1 Pseudomonadota bacterium | reverse complement strand
CCGTCATAGTTACGGCCGCCGTTTACTGGGGCTTCGATCAAGAGCTCTCACTCCATCACTTGACCTTCCAGCACCGGGCAGGCGTCAGACCCTATACATCATCTTAATGATTTAGCAGAGCCCTGTGTTTTTGTTAAACAGTCGCTACCCCCATTTATGTGCCACCTTTCTTTGGTTGCCCAAAGAAGGCCATCCTTTTCCCGAAGTTACGGATGCATTTTGCCTAGTTCCTTCAGTGTAGTTCTCTCAAGCGCCTTGGTATCTTCAACCCATCCACCTGTGTCGGTTTTGGTACGAACTTAACGAGGGGGCTATTTCCTGGAAGCAACTATTTTGCACTTACAATCCGTAAGCAAACACAAAATAGTAAACTCCGTCACTCACCCTCCGGTTCAGGAATATTAACCTGATTGCCATCGACTACGCTCTTCAGCCTCGCCTTAGGATTCGACTAACCCTGCTCAGATTAACTTTAAACAGGAAACCTTGGATTTTCGGCGAACGAGTTTTTCACTCGTTTTATCGTTACTCATGTCGGCATTCTCACTTGTGATATCTCCAGCAAACCTAACGGTTCACCTTCACAGACTTACACAACGCTCTGCTACCGCTTATCTGCACTATGCAGTAAGCCCATGTCTTCGGTATATCACTTTAGCCCCGTTACATTTTCGGCGCAAAAAAGCTTATTTAGACCAGTGAGCTATTACGCTTTCTTTAAAGGATGGCTGCTTCTAAGCCAACCTCCTGGTTGTTTTGGCTTCTTCACTTCCTTTCCCACTTAGTGATAATTTAGGGACCTTAGACGATGGTCTGGGCTGTTTCCCTCTCGACAACGGACCTTAGCACCCGCTGTCTGCCTGCCATACTGAACTTATTGGTATTTGGAGTTTGTTAAGGTTTGGTAAGTCTTTTGGACCCCCTAGCCTTGACAGTGCTCTACCCCCAATAGTAATTATATGACGCCCTACCTAAATAGATTTCGCAGAGAACCAGCTATATCTAGATTTGTTTAGTCTTTCACCCCTAATCACAGCTCATCACAAACTTTTGCAACAGTTACGTGTTCGGTCCTCCAGTAGGTGTTACCCTACCTTCAACCTGGCCATGACTAGCTCATCTAGTTTCGGGTCTAATTCGCTGTACTCAATCGCCCTATTAAGACTCGCTTTCGCTACGCCTACACCTTTACGGCTTAAGCTTGCACAACAAAATTAACTCGCCGACCCATTATACAAAAGGTACGCCATCACCGGCATTCCGGCTCTGACTGCTTGTAGGCATTCGATTTCAGTATCTATTTCACTCCCCTTATCGGGGTTCTTTTCACCTTTCCCTCACGGTACTTGTTCACTATCGGTCATAGAGGAGTACTTAGGCTTGGATGAACTGGTCCACCCCCCACATTAAAGTGATTTCAGACAGGATTTCACGTGTCCCGCCCTACTCTTGCTTAAAAAATTGTTTTTACTTATACGGGACTATCACCCACTGTAGTTAACATTTCCAGGTTATTCTAATTAACAATTCTCTAAGACTGGCCTGTTCCGCGTTCGCTCGTCACTACTAACGGAGTCTCTGTTGATGTCCTTTCCTCTAGGTACTTAGATATTTCAGTTCCCTAGGTTTATCTTCAATAACCTATGAATTCAGTTATTGATGCTTTCTAAAAGAAAGCGGGTTACCCCATTCGGAGATCTTGGGATCAAAGTTTATTGACAACTACCCCAAGCTTATCGCAGCCTGTCGCGTCCTTCTTCGGCTCTCTATGCCAAGGCATCCATCGAATGCCCTTATTTTGCTTATTTATCCAAATCTATGTGCAGAATTAATTTGCAAATCAATTCTGTGTTTCTTGTGTTTGAGTAAAAGAAATTAAGGTTTTTCTTGAGATTTTGAATTATACATTTTGAATTAAATTGCTTTAATTAAAATGCGGTATTCTTTCTAATATCAAATTATTCACGATGTCTTCTAGCATTTAACTGCTAGATGTTTTAGCTATTTAAATCGTGCTAAAACTTTTTTTCTACTTCACAAAGTTTTTTTTCAAAACCCGTTTGTAGGAGCAATATTATGATTGATGTTTTTTCAAATGTCAACAAGTTTTATAAAAAAATTTAAACTTTTTTTAGATACAGTAAAATCAATGCTTGGTTGGCATTTTTTTGCCAATAAAAAAATAATTTACACAATTTTTTTTGCGACATTTTGCATTTGTTATTGCACCTTAATCATCAAACTATTGCTTTGCTGGTTTAGATCCACTAAAATCGTAGCTTCTTTGCTAATTTTTCCTGCCAAAATTTCGTTGGCTAATAAATTTTCAATTTGGCTTTGCATCAGCCTTTTTAAAGGTCGGGCACCATATTGCAAATCGTATCCTTTTTGCACCAAAAATAATTTTGCTTCTGCTGTTAAAATAATGTGTAAATGATGATTTTGTAGACGATTATTGAGTTTAGCAATTTGATTTTCCACGATTTGTGTTAAATTATTTGCCGATAATTGATTAAAAATAACAATTTCATCTAATCTATTTAAAAATTCTGGGCGAAAATGTTGCTTGACACTGCCCATAATTTGCTGACAAGCCAACTCTTTTTCGGTGCCATAATTAGCATCTTCTGGCTTGATATTGTTTAAAAAATGAGAACCTAAATTAGAAGTAAGAATAATAATCGTGTTGCTAAAATTCACCACATTTCCCAAAGAATCAGACAACCTGCCGTCATCTAAAACCTGCAACAGTAAATTAAAAATATCGCTGTGAGCTTTTTCAATTTCATCAAATAAAATCACCTGATAAGGCCTTCTTCTTACTGCTTCGGTAAGAATTCCGCCCTGCTCAAAACCAACATATCCCGGAGGAGCACCAATTAGCCTGGCAACCGCATGCTTTTCCATAAATTCACTCATATCTATTCTTAAAATTGCCGATTCATCATCAAATAAAAACTCTGCCAAAGCCTTGGCAACTTCGGTTTTACCAACTCCACTTGCCCCTAAAAACAAAAACGAACCTATCGGTTTTTGCCCATCTTGCAAACCCGCCCTTGAACGACGAACCGCATTGGCAATTGCTGAAAGAGCGGTTTCTTGACCAATCACTCGCATAGCAAGGGTTTTTTCTAAATCTAGCAATTTTGTTTGTTCGCTAGCCAAAATTTTTTCTAGCGGAATACCTGTAATTTTAGCCACCACACTTGCCACATCGTCTTCGTTAATCGCCTCTTTTAGCATCTGATTTTCGGCACTGCTCTCAATGGCTTGCAATTCTTTTTGCAAAGCAGGAATTTTGCCATAACTAACTTCTGCAGCCTTAGCTAAATCGCCTTCTCGCTGTGCTTTTTCTAGCTCAAATTTGGCTTGATTTATTTCGCTTTTCAATTGATTTATTTTATTTCTTTTCGCCTTTTCTATTTGCCACAACGAGCCGATTTCGCTTGATTTTTTTTCTAACTCAACAAGCTCTGCACAAATTTTGGCAACTTTTTCTTGCGATAAAGCATCTTCTTCTTTTTTTAGTGCCGATAATTCTATTTTTAACTGAATAATTTTACGATCCAACTCGTCTAAGTTTTTGGGCTTAGAATCAACCTCAATTTTCAAAGCACTAGCCGCTTCATCGATTAAATCTATTGCTTTGTCTGGCAAAAAGCGATCGGTAATGTAGCGATCCGACATCACCGCGGCCGCCACCAATGCCGAGTCTTTAATTTTGATAGCATGATGCACTTCGTATTTTTCTTTAATACCCCGAAGTATCGAAATAGTTTCGGCAACCGAAGGCTCTTTGGTGTAGACCGCCTGAAATCTTCTGGCTAAAGCAGGATCTTTTTCAATGTATTTGCGATATTCGTCAAGAGTGGTCGCCCCAATGCAATGCAAAGAACCCCTTGCCAAAGCTGGTTTTAGCAAGTTCGAAGCATCCATCGCCCCATCGGTTTTGCCAGCCCCAATCAACAAATGCAATTCATCGATAAACAAAATAATTTCTTCGCTATTTTCAACTTCGTTTAGCACCGCTTTTAATCGCTCTTCAAATTCACCGCGAAACTTGGCTCCGGCAATTAATGCCCCCATATCAAGAGCCATAATTTTTTTATTTTTTAAACTATCCGGCACATCGCCGTTGACAATTCTGCTCGCCAAGCCCTCAACAATGGCGGTTTTGCCAACCCCTGCATGCCCAATTAACACCGGATTATTTTTGGTTCTTCTCGACAAAACCTGCATTGCCCTTCTGATTTCATCGTCTCGACCAATTACAGGATCAATTTTTCCCTCTTTGGCTTGTAAAGTGAGATTTTGAGCAAATTTTTCAAGAGAACGATAAGTGCTTTCGGCAGAGGCAGAATCGACCTTTTTGCCATTTCTCATTTTTTTAATCGCCTCTTTGAGAGCAACAAGGCTAATTCCGGCATTTTTCAAAGCTTTGCCAACATTGTTGTTGGCATCTTCTGCCATGGCTTGCAACAAAATTTCTACCGACACAAATTGATCTTGATATTGATTGGCAATTTTTTCGCACAAAGCCAAAACTCTCGCCAGCTCAACAGCCAGACCAGGAGCGACATTTTGCCCGCTTACTTGCGAAATATTTTTTAACAAATCAACAAGTTCTAGTTGCAACATTTTGATATTGCCATCGCACAAAGCAATGATTTTTTCTACCAGCCGATCTTCGTCTTGCAACATTGCTTGCAAAAGATGTTCGACCGAAATTTTTTGATGAGAAAAATTAAGAGCAATCTTTTGAGCATCGACAAGCATTTGCTGAGCTTTGTCGGTAAATTTTTCTTGATTCATATAAATGTAAATTAAGATTGTTTTAAAGGTTGTTTTAAAAATTATAAATAAGCAGACACTAATACCATTTATCATATTTAAAGGCATAAAGAACGAGATTATTTTTAATTTTAAATTTAATTTAAAATCGTAGGTTTATCTAGATAAATCAAGGTTTTAAATTTAAAGATTAAAATTAATAAATATAAAGTTGTTTATGCATTTAAATATGGGAAATGGTATAATACCTTTTTATGGTATATTTAATTTTATTTTCTAATTTATATGGGCACTAAGAATAATCCAAAAAATCGTAAAGTTCTTCAAAAAAGAAAGTTCCAAGGCAAAGAAATTGAACCAACCTACTATCAAGGCAATTATGCTGGCCATGGCAATTATATGTCTGCTAAATATAGCAACACAACTCAATTAGTTATCGATCAAAATGGCTTACCCATGCACTGGAAAAATATTCCAAGAATTACCGAATAGTTTAGCTAATGTCAGAAGTAATCATTAAAGGTCCTGCTGGCAGAATTGAGGGCAAATATCACAAAAACCCTAATCCAAAGGCTCCTGTAGCTTTAGTTTTACATCCGCATCCTTTATATGGCGGAACCATGAACAATAAAGTTACTTATAATCTTTTTAGAAACTTTACTAATAACGGCTTTTCTGTTCTTAGAATAAATTTTCGTGGTGTCGGCAAATCAGAAGGAGATTTTGATAATGGCATTGGTGAATTACTCGATGTTACTTCCACCATAAACTGGTTGCACGATCAAAACATGGATGCAACCGAATTTTGGTTAGCCGGTTTTTCTTTTGGCTCTTGGATAGCCTTGCAAACCGTTATGAGAAGGCCAGACATCGAAAATTATGTTTTAATCGCCCCACCAGCAAACAAATATGATTTCAACTTTATTGTTCCTTGCTCTGCTTCGGGCTTAATTGTGCAAGGAGAAAAAGATGAAATTTCAAAAGAGCAAGATAGCTTCCGCTTATCTGAAAAGCTTTCTGCTCGAAATATGGCAGATATTTCTTATCAAGTAATTCCAGAAGCCGATCATTTTTTTAAAGATCAGCTAGAAGAATTTAACAATGTCGTCGACAGTTATATTAAATCTAGGCTAATACTTGATTCTGCTAAAATTCGCAAAGTAAAACGCGACAGAAGAAGAAGGAGAAAAAAGAAAAATATCATCGAAATCAAGCCAGAAAGAAACCCATTTCCTGTAAAACCTCTTTCTTTTTTTGATATTTAAATGTTTTTGAAATAAGGTTTCAAAACCTTGTAAATAAATAGTTTTATACCATTTCAACTTTAAAATTAATCAATCTAACAAAGTTTATTTTTTATGTCTGTAAATCAAATATCTCTTACTTTACCCGATGGCAATGTTCGTCATTTTGCCAAAAACATCACAGGCATAGAAGTTGCTAAATCAATCTCTAGCTCTTTAGCAAAAGATAGTTTAGCAATTAAAATTAACGATGTTTTATCTGATTTGGCATTGTCAATTACTCAAGATGCTAAAATAGAAATTATCACCAGCAAATCGGGCAATTTAGCCCTCGAAATCATCAGGCACGACGCCGCTCATTTACTGGCTTGTGCGGTAAAAGAATTATTTCCAGAAGTTTCTGTAACTATCGGCCCTGTCATTGAAAATGGCTTTTATTATGATTTTGCCAAACCGCAACCTTTTCATATGCAAGACTTGGCAGTTATTGAACAAAAAATGCACGAAATTGCCAAAAGAAAAGAGCTAACCACACTACACATATTTTCTGCAAAACAAGCAATCGAATTTTTTACAAACATTAACGAACTTTATAAGGCAGAAATTGTTCAATCTATTCCCGAAAGCGAAACAATCACCCTATATAGCCACGGCAACTTCACCGATCTATGCAAAGGGCCTCATGCCCCATCTTTGGGCTATTTAAAGCATTTTAAACTCACCAAACTTGCTGGCGCTTATTGGAGGGGAGATTCCACCAAACCAATGTTGCAAAGAATTTATGGCACAGCTTGGTCTAATGCCCAAGAATTAAGCGATTATTTACATTTATTAGAAGAAGCAGAAAAAAGAGATCACCGAAAAATCGGCAAGCAATTAGGTTGGTTTCATATGCAAGAAGAAGCCACAGGCTCGGTTTTTTGGCATCATAAAGGCTACATAATTTATCGCGAAATCGAAAATTATATCAGGCAAAAAATTCAGCAAAATGGCTACATAGAAGTAAAAACTCCGCAGTTAATTGATAAAAACTTATGGGAAAAATCTGGCCATTGGAGCAAATTCAAAGAAAATATGTTTATTGCCGAAAGTGAAAATCGCTTGCTTGCTGTCAAACCAATGAATTGCCCAGGTCATGTGCAAATTTTTAATCAAGAATTAAAATCTTACCGACAACTACCTTTAAGAATGGCCGAATTCGGCTGTTGTCATCGCAACGAACCCTCTGGTTCTCTGCACGGCATTATGCGAGTTCGTTCGTTCACTCAAGATGATGCCCATATTTTTTGCGAAGAACATCAAATTAACAACGAAACTATTGCTTTTTGCAATTTATTACAAGAAGTTTATGCCGATTTTGGTTTTCACGAAATTTTAGTAAAATTTTCTACTCGACCCGAAATTAGAGCAGGCTCTGACTTAGTTTGGGACAAGGCCGAAAGTGCTTTACAAACCGCCATAGAAGCCACAGGCTTGAAATATGAAATCAATCCTAACGAAGGTGCTTTTTATGGTCCAAAACT
>RFXY01000042.1 GCA_009921385.1 Pseudomonadota bacterium | reverse complement strand
AGCGGTAAAATAAGTGGCACAATAGGGGTTAGACATTTCAAGCATAAAATCTGTACCTAGGCCATCACGGCTTGGTATTAAAGATGTATCCATATTGATTTTTAAAGTTTCACTATCATCTTTGCCTTCTCTAATTTTATCGTAATGTGGCTGTTCTTGGCATTGCCTGATTCTTTCTGGGCCGTGTTTTGGAGCCATGTCGTTGGCATTGGCCAAATTAAATTGAGATAGCAGAAAAAATATAAGAAAAGCTACAAAAAATTTTGGTTTTTTCATAATAATTTTTGTGCTTTTTGATAAAAAATCGGCAACCAATCTTGCGGATCTTCGCCGTGCTCATCGATTATTTTGTCAAGCATAGCAACTGTATCGTTTCTGCCAGATAAAACCTGAATTAAACTATCCATACCAGATAAATCAAGCCTCGCCACCACTCCATCATTATCTTGTTTTACCAAAAAAAATCTTGTGCTGGGATCGGTAGATTTCACAATAGAAAACTCTCGTTCTGATAACATAAAAATGTTGCGATAAGCTGGAGTGGCTCTGAGATTTGGTAAAAATATTTGAGTGGCGGTTTGTTGCACTAAGGTGTCAGAAATTTCGCTTTTCGAAGCATCTTCGACCGATTGAGTGGCAAAAACCACCATGGCATTTAGTTTTCTCATCACTTTTAGCCAATCTTTAATTTTAGGGGCAAAAACCGCATTGCCAATTAATGCCCAAGCTTCGTCTAAAACTATCATAGTTGGCTCGCCTTTTAAAGAAGACTGAATGCGATGAAACAAATAAAGCAAAGAGGGGGCCAAAGCAACTTTATCTTGCAACAAATAGCCCATTTCGATACCAAAATTTCTGGCGATAGAAAAATCGATATTGTCGGTTTCGTTGTCAAAAAGCCGGGCATGAGAACCGTTAGAGTGCCAAATAGAAAGCCTGTTTGCTAAACTGCCCGGGCCTCCCAAGCCCATAAAAGGAGCGATGTTTCTTAACATTCTTTGCTCTTTTGGTAGTTTATAATTGCCGTTGACTGCTTCGTTGATTCTTTCAATTTCGTGAGCACCTAAAATTTCGCCGTTAGTAGAAACCAGTGCTTTTAATAATTCAACCAAAAAAGCCCGATTTTGGCTGTTGTCTTCAAGTTGCAAAGGGTTAAAGCCAGAAACTTTAGAAGCGGTGGGAATCATATATTTGCCACCGACAGCTCTGATAAAAATTTCTGCCCCACGATCTTTATCAAAAAAGAAGAGCCTGCCATAAAATTTTTGTGCTTGAGAACTTAAAAAATTTAGCAACACTGTTTTACCTGCCCCGGTTGGGCCAATAATCATGGTGTGGCCAACATCTCGCACATGAAAACTAAAAAAATAAGGAGTGCCAGAAACGGTGTTAAGCACGGTAACCGCATCGCCCCAGTGGTTGCCCTTTCTTTTGCCCGAAGGATAGTTATGAAAAGAGGCAAAAGATGCCAAGTTAAGAGTGTTGATGGTAGAGGCTCTTGCCATAAAACCATTGTTGCTGGGGAGTTGCGACCAAAAAGCGGGCTCAAGATTTAGTTTTTCTCTTACTCCTGTAATGCCGGCATTGGCTAGCTCAACAGATGCCATAGATAAAGCACTTTCTAGCGATTTTTGACTATCTTCTATGCACATGACGGTCATATAATGATTGCCAAAAGCATAGGCTCCGCCCATTGCCGAATCGAGAGCCTCGTCAATTTCTCTGATTTGCGAAACTGCCACATCTTCGGATTGCATTAATCTTCTTTGTTGTAACTGCATTGAGCCGATTGCCGACATACGATCGGTAAAAACAAAGGATTGGCTAATAATTAATTCAAACGGCATTTGCATAAAACCATCAAAAACACCAGCATGAGTGGCGGGGCGATATTCTTTGATTGCCACTAAACCTGCATATTTTATGGTATCGGGATTGTGTACTTCTATTGATTTTGCCCCAATATAAAGCCTTGAAACTGGCAAATAGGTATCAAGATTAGAGGTGGGTGCTAAATAGTTTTGTTGATAACCACAATTAATTATTCTGCCAAAAAAATTGAGAATTTCAGACTGAAAACCGTCGTCGGTTTCAACCACTTCAAGCAACTGTGGATTATAATTAGAAAAGCCATTGAGTATTCTTTCGGTCATTTCTTCTAGCTCGCCATAGGCTTCTTTCATATATTCTTCCCAAGCGGCTTTACTAGTTTTTTGTTGGGCTTGACTGATTAAATTAATCGCCCCAACCACTCCGCCTTGCACTTGACCTCGAACGATGGTTAAAAAGTGTTCGTTAACAAAACATTTTTCGTCAGAATGTCGAGAAGCCCAATTTTGATTTAGTTGCTTGCTAAAATCATCTGGCATATCGCCGTCTGGAAAGGCTTTTTCTTTTCTTCTGATGGTGTGAAAATGCAGTGAAAAACTGCTTTGAGCCATGCTTTTTAGCAAATTATTTCTGGTGTTTTTTTTGAGATCAACATCGACATCGTCGGCGGTTTCAAAAGAAAAGCCCTTAATTTTGACCACTCTAAGCAATTCGTCTTTTTTGGTGAGAATGGTGTTATGATTCCAGTGGCTTTTGTAAGGAATAAATTTAGAAGCAGAAACCTCTCTATTAATTACAGATTCTTTTTTAGATTTAATAACAGAGAATTGCATAGTTAATTTTGATTATTTCTCAATAGATTGCTATTTTTGCCAATTAAAAATAAAAAAGCAAGAGCGGGTATTGCTAAAAAAACAGAAAAAATAAAAAAATGATACCAGCCCAAATAGTTAGCATAAATGCCAGCCGAGCTTGCCAATAGGCTTCGGGCTAAAGAACCCAAAGAAGTAAATAGGGCATATTGAGTGGCAGAAAAATTTTTGTTGCAAAGCGAAGTAAGATAGGCAACAAAAACCAAATCGCCAATTCCTCCGCTGATATTTTCAACAAAAACCACTAATAATAAATTTATATCAAAATTAATGCCCCAAACATCAACATAATTGCTGTGTGATTTTGCTAAAAAACAAAAAGTTAAATTAGAAACCGCTTGCAAAAACAAAGCAAAATAAAGTAAATGCTGTATTTTGGTTTTTTTCACCAAAATCGCCCCCAAAAACACACCAAACAAAGTGGCAAACAGACCAAAAGTTTTTAAAACTCCTGCTAGTTCTTTTTTAGAATAGCCAACATCTAACAAAAACGGCATAATCATATTGCCGGCAAAGGCATCGGTAAGTTTAAAAAAAATAATAAAAAGCAATATAAAATACCATTTTTCTCTACTTAAAAAATCGCGATAAGCATCGATAATAAACAGCCAAGCTTTTTTAAATAAATCGGTTTTTTTAGATGGTAAATAAAAGTTATTTGGCTCTTTTTTGTGGCTAAAAATAATAATAAGCATCAAAAAAAATATCAAAAAAGCAATAACAAAATAAACTAAATGCCAAGCAAAACTAGTGGCTAAAAACAAAGCAAAACCACCCGAAAGCAACATACCAAGGCGATAGCCATAAATATAAATCATGGTGGCAATGCCCTGATCTTGCAAAGAAAAATTTTCGATTCTGTAAGCATCAATCACAATATCTTGGCAAGCCGAAAAAACAGCAATCAACAGGCCAAAACTAGCAATAAATAGCAAATTATTTTGTTTCACAGCAAATGCCAAGCCAATGCAAGATAAAATTAAGCCAAATTGATTAATTAAAATCCAAGATTTTTTTTGCCCAAAATATTTTTGTAAAAATGGTGCATTAAAACAATCAAATGCTGGGGCGACGAACATTTTTAGAGAATAGGGCAACGAAAGTAAAGAAAGAAAACCGATGGTTGATAAATCGAAGCCTTTTTCAAATAAAGTGGCTTTTAAGGTAGATAAAATCAGGGCTAATGGCAAACCAGCAACCAAACCAAGACAGGCTATGATTAAAAAATTTCTGTTGGCAAAGATTTTTAAAAACATAAATAATTGTTGAATTATACCATTTTTATGGTTAGAATTATACAATAAAACTTTAAAATAAATATACAATAAAAATTATGCTTCAACACAAAAACTCTTCAACCATCTATGGCACCACTATTTTAGCGGTTCGTAAAAACAATCAAGTGGCAATTGGTGGCGATGGGCAGGTTTCTTTGGGGCAGACAGTATTAAAATCTAATGCTAAAAAAATTAGAAGAATAGGTGATGGCTCAATTATTGCTGGTTTTGCTGGTGCCACTGCCGATGCCTTTACTTTGTTTGAAAGGCTCGAAGGCAAACTCGAGCAATACCCAAAACAACTAACCAGAGCTTGTGTTGAACTTGCCAAAGATTGGCGAACCGATAAATATCTAAGAAAACTCGAAGCCATGATGATTGTGGTTGATAGCGAAATTTCTTTGGTTCTCACTGGCAACGGCGATGTGTTAGAGCCAGAAGATGGTATTATTGGCATTGGTTCTGGTGGCAATTTTGCTCTTGCTTCTGCTCGAGCTTTGGCCGATTCTAGCTTATCTGCCTATCAGATTGTTGAAAAATCACTAAACATAGCAGCCGATCTTTGTGTTTATACCAATCACAACATTATTATCGATCAACTATGAAAAAAATCTTTTTGCTATTATTGTTTATTGTAATTAATGCCAAATTGGCAGTTGGTGCTGTCAACATTAACATCGATAGCAATCAATATAAAGCAAAGCTCTTGTTTGCTGGGTTTGATGTCAGCGAAGATAGCAAACAAATATTGCAAAAAATTCTCAATAACCTCAAAACAACTGGCTTGGTTGAAACTTTAATTAAAGAGCCAAAAATTTCCTCAGCCGAATTTGCCGATTTAACTGGTCCAGAAATTTTCGACATCAACCTACCGCCAATATTTAGTCAATATCAAAAAACCGGCATCGACGGCATTGTTATTGCTAACTTTAACTACGATTCTATCGGCAATCTGGAAATTAAAATTAGAATGTGGGATGTTTTTGAGAAAAAGCAAATTTTTGGCAAATATTATTCTGCTTCAAAAGATAGTTATGGCAAAATCGGCAACCTCATTAGCAACGAAATTTACCGCTCGGTAAGTGGTGAAGATCGGGGGAATTTTAATTTTCAAAAAAAGAATCAGAAAAATCTCGGTTGTTGATTTTGACGGTAGCAATTATCGCAATTTAACCGACGGCTCCGAAATCGTGCTCACTCCTATTTTTTCTAAAAGAACAGACGAAATTTTTTATCTTCGTTATTTTCAACAAAAACCACAAATTTTTTCTTTAAATGTTAATTCAACCCGAACTCAAAAAATTGGCGGCTTTCGTGGCACCACTTTGGCTCCAAGTGTGCACCCGCTTGATGCCAACAAGCTATTAATCACCGCCATCGAAGACGGCAACAGCGATATTTTTGAAATAGACACCGAGCAAAATACTGCCAAAAGATTAACCAGCCATCCAGGCATCGACACTACGGCATCTTATTCGCCCGACGGCAAAAAAATTGTTTTTTCTTCCGACAGAAGTGGCGGTCAGCAACTTTATTTAATGTCAAGCGATGGCTTGTCGCTTGAAAAAATCAGCAACGGTGGCGGTTCTTATTCAAAGCCAGTGTGGTCGAAAAATGGCAAATTTATTGCTTTTACCAAAATAAAAGGGGGCAAATTTTTTATTGGCATTATGTTGGGTAATGGCGGTGGCGAAAAACTGCTAACTACAGCCTATTTGGTTGAGGGGGCAAGATGGTCGCCCAACGATCGTTATTTGATTTATTCTAAAAAACTTGGGGCTTATGGTAAAAACTCAATTCCAAAGTTATATGTTCTCGACATCATCACAGGCTACGAGCATCAAATCGCCACCCCACCAGAAGAAGGGGCAACAGATCCCGATTGGATATAAAAATACCACTTCGATCAGAATTCCCCTTCTGCGAGAAGGGGTGGCACGAAGTGCCTAGGGTAGTGTCGGCAAGCAGTTCCTCGGATTCCCTCGAAAGTGTCATTGTGCCGTGTCTCCCAACACTACCTTGGTCTTTTTTGCTATCGCAAAAAATCCACCCCTTCTGCGAGAAGGGGAATTCTGACCTAGATCGCCTCCCAACACTACCCCGTCGTGCTTCGCCCGCCACCCCTTCTACGGGAAGGGGAATTTTGCCCCGCATTCGATCGGAATTCCCCTTTATTGTTGCAGATTGGTAAAATATTTATTGATTGCCAACACCAAATTATTGACAATTTTTCTTTTATACAAAACACTGTTTAGCATTTCTTCTTCTTGTTTGTTTGAAAGATAGCCAAGCTCAATTAAAACCGAGGCAACATCAGGGGCGGTAAGCACCATAAAACCAGCAAAGCGATGTGAGTTTTGTAATATTTTTATTTCTGCTTGCTTCATTGCCAAAACCACCTCTAAAGCAAATTTTGCCGAGTGATTTTTGGCTTGTCTTTGCGATAGATCGATGAGGGTTTTTACAATATCTTTGCTAGCATTGGTAAAATCAACTCCATAAATAATGTCGGCCTGATTTTCTTTTTGAGCCAAAATTTCTGCCTGTTTGTCGGATGATTTTTCTGATAAAGTATAAATTGAAAAACCAGAAACATTATTGTCTGTAATCGAGTTGGCATGAAGCGAAATAAACAAATCTGCTTTCTTCTTTCGAGCAAATTCGACCCTAGTTTTTAACGGTAAAAATTTATCATCTTCTCTGGTTAAAAAAACCTTATATTTATTGTCTTTTTTTAGTTGTTTGGCTAGCTCTTGGGCATAAGCAAGAGTGAGGTTTTTTTCGTAAGCACCACCATAAATCCCGATGGTGCCAGGATCTTTTCCGCCATGACCTGCATCAAGCACGATGATGAGCTTTTTTTTGCCGTCTCTGATAGTGTATTTTACTTGTGAATCTGTGGTTTTTTTGATAATAACATTATTTTCTGGATCTGTTGCTGTTTTGCTGTCAATAGAGTTTTTTTGGTTTGCAATAAGTTGTGGTAAATTGTTGCTAAGCAAGTCGAAAGATATTGAGTTTTGTTGATGATTGGTGGCGATGTTTTGCAATAACAATTCTTCTGTTAAATCAAAAACCAATCTTAATTCGCTTTGTTGAGTTCGAAAACGAAAAGAGCTGATAAAATTTGGCAACACTGGTTTATAATTGGCTTGTGACAGAGCGGTATTTTTTAAATCACAAACAAGTCTGGGCGGATTTTGCAGAGTAAATATTTTAAATTCTGGATTGCTGTTGAAAAATAAAGTGGCTTTTTTAGTGTTATTGCTGTTGACGAATTCGATTTTTTCAAATAAAACTTGTTTTTTTGTGGCTTGATTGGCAAAACAATGTTGATGATAACTAAGCAAAACCAAGCACCAAGCAACACAAAACCATATAATTTGTTGTAAGTTTTTGTTCATACTTGACAATTAATTGCATTTAAAAACCATTCACTTGCCAAATTTTATGCTGTTAAATGTTGATTTTCAAGATAAAAAATGAAATTTACATTTTTTGCTTGCCTAATTTGCAAGTGAAATTGTTTTGACAATAATAAAATTAATTTAATAATTAATTTTATTATTTTTATGCGATCAGCACCATCTGTTGGCGGTTATTCTGAGCTTATACCAATTCCCATATTTATAAGCTATATAAATATGGGAATTGGTAT
>RFXY01000041.1 GCA_009921385.1 Pseudomonadota bacterium | reverse complement strand
CAAGTGTTTTTATTGTTATTTTGATTGAGGAAAAGCTTATTTATTTCTTCTTGCACAATTTTTTCAACCAAAGAACTTAAATTAGTGTTTAGCCATTCTGTAAGTTTTGGTTCTAATATTGATTTGATGAGTTGAGATAAATTTTCATCTGAAGTTATATTATTTGCTTTTCGGACGGCTTGTTGTGTTTGATTTAATTTTTCTAAAGTTTGATTTACTTCGTTTATGGTTTGCTCGCTTATCATAGATTGACTGTTGTTCATAGTTTCTGTGGTAATAGTTGAGATGAGATTAGAAGAATAAAAAGGATTATCGTTGTTTGAAAGTGAGTTTTGAGAATCGTTGAAAGAATTTTGATTGATTTCTTCTGTTTGATGAGTGTTTTGCAGTGATTCTTCTGTTTCTGTGTCGGGATTGCTTTGCAAATTCTCTTGCTTTATTGAATCAAAAATAATATTTTCTGGTTTATTTTGTGTTGTTGAAAAATCTTCTTCTTGCAATGCTAGCGATTCTTGTGTTTGTATATCTTGCTCAATATTTTGTTTGCTATTTTTTGCTGAAAAATCGATATCTTCTTGATGTTCTTGTTCTATTAAAGTGTTGTTTTCGTTGTTAGTAATAATGTTGGGGTTTGAATTTTCTTCTTGTTCATCGATGTTGATGTCGCCTGTGTCAATAAAGTCGCCTTTGTTAATAAAATTTTCATCAAAATCTTCGTTAAAGTTTTTTGTTAAATTTGTGGTAGAATCGATAGTGACATTGTTTGCATTGTCATTATAAGTGAAGTTTATGTCACTTTGTTTTGTTGGTGAAAAATCATCAATATCGCTTGATAAATCTTGCAACTTCTCTTGAGTTGGCTCAATATTTTTTGGTTTTTCAACATACTGAAATATTAAATCTTCGTCATCATCGTTGTGATTGTTTGTTGGCAAAGTATTTGTGTGATTAATGGTTAAATTATCAAAAATATCGTTGATTTTTTGCGATTTTTCTTGTGGATTATCGTTTGAATCTTCTTGATAAGTATCGTTATTATCTAGTTCATTTTTATGTTGATTATTGTTTTCTTCCTCTGTTTCTGTTGCTTCTTCTTCTGCCAAAATATTGATATCTGGCTCTTCTTCTGTTTCTTCTTCTGGCAAAATATTGATATCTGGTTCTGCTTCTGTTTCTTCTGCTAGATTTTCTGTGGGCTCTTCTATTTTTTCTGCAAGGTTTTCTGGATTTTCTTCTGTTTCTTTGTTTTCGGATAAGTCGTTATTTTGTGTGGAGCTGTTTTCTAGCTCTTTTTCTTGTGCTATAATATTTTTAATTTCGTCAAGATAGTTTTGTGAATTTTCGCTGTTCGAAGCGATGTGAGATGAAGAATTTGTTGGGGTGATATTTTCTTGTTTAGCTATTGCAGATGCAGATTTTTCAACCTCTTTTGTTTCGTTGTCTTTACCTTCGATTTTTAGAATTTTTTGTTTAATTCTTTCTAGTAAATTGCGGAGTTTTGGATTATCAGAAGACATATGGATAAAGAGGTTGATTAATATTTTATAGACCGTAATCTGCAACTAAAATTTCGGCAATTTGCACAGCATTAAGTGCTGCACCTTTTTTGAGATTGTCGCCCACAACCCACATTGATAAACCGTGCTTTAAAGAATTATCTTGACGAATTCTTGAAACATAAACCGGATCTTGGCTTGAAACCTCAATAGGAGTAATAAACTGCATTTGCTCTGGTTTATCAACCACTAAAATTCCTTCGCAACTATCGAGTAATTCTCTTGCTTGATGGGCGGTGATGGGCTTTTTAAACTCAATATTGATGGCTTCGGAGTGGCAGTTAAATACAGGAACTCGCACACAAGTTGCTTCAACCAAAATGTTTTTATCGAGTATTTTTTGGGTTTCAACCTTCATTTTCCACTCTTCTTTGGTGACTCCGTCTTCCATAAAAACATCGATTTGCGGAATAACATTAAAAGCAATTCTTTTGCTAAATTTTTGCGGTGTTAAATGTTGATTTTCATAGATTTTTTTTGTTCCTTGATATAGCTCATTCATAGCTTCTTTACCAGCTCCCGAAACCGCTTGATAGGTTGAAACAACCACTCTTTTGATTGTGGCAAAATCATGCAAAGGCTTTAAAACTACCACCATTTGAATGGTAGAGCAATTTGGATTGGCGATGATGTTTCTTTTTTTATAAAGACCGATATCTTGCGGGTTTACTTCGGGAACAATTAAAGGAATTTCTGGATCCATACGAAAATGCGAAGTGTTGTCAATCACAACGCAACCAGCTTTGGCGGCTTTTGGAGCATATTCGGCCGAAACTTCACCACCCGGAGAAAACAAAGCGATAGATGTGCCAGAAAAATCGTAATCTGCCAAAGATTGCACGATAAGATTTTGTGTGCCATAAGAAACTTTTTTGCCAACCGAATTATGAGAGGCAAGAGCAACAACTTGAGTTGCAGGAAATTTTCTTTCTGCTAATAAATTTAAAATTTCTCGACCAACATTGCCAGTAGCACCTGCTACAGCTATTTTTCTTGACATAATTTATTAATAAAATTGTTTATATAAAATACCAAACAAAAAAATTCTAATTACAGAAATTGCAAATATCAATGTTTTTTTATAATTTTAGTGGTAAAATTTTTTATTTTAGCACTTTTAATAATCAAAAAACAAGTTATGACAAAATTTTTTATTATTGCTGGCGAATCTTCTGGTGATTTGCTGGGCGGTGAATTGATAAAAGAATTAAAAAAACAATATCCTTCTGCTAGTTTTCTTGGAGTTGGGGGCGAATTGATGCAAGAGCAAGGCTTGTTAAGTATTTTTCCAATTACCGATTTAATGATTATGGGTTTTGCCGAGGTCTTGCCACATCTGTTAAAAATATTGGCAAGAATCAAGCAAACCGTTTTGGCAATTGAAAATAACCGCCCCGATTATTTGATTACCATAGATTCTCCTGATTTTTGTTTTCGAGTGGTAAAAAAAATTGCTAACAACAAAAATTTGGCAACAATCAAAAAAGTGCACCTGGTTGCCCCTTCTGTTTGGGCTTATAGACCAAAACGGGCAAAAAAAATCGCCAAAATTTATGATTTGTTGCTCGCTCTTTTGCCATTTGAACCGCCTTATTTTACAAAGTATAATTTAAAAACAGTGTTTATTGGTCATCCACTACTAGAAAAAATGCCAATCCAAGAGCAAATTAAGCAAAATAATTTGCAATTTAGACAAGAAAATAATATTTCTCAACAGCAAACTGTTTTGCTTGTAACTCCAGGAAGCAGAATGGCGGAAGTGCATTATTTATTGCCGATTTTTATTGAGGTAATTAATTTAATTCAGCAACAAATAACTGATTTGGTGGTAATTTTGCCTGTAACTACAAAAACTCAAAAAATTGTTGTAGAAATGTCTGGTAAAATCAAGTCAAAATGTATTTTTATCAATCATCAACAAAAAGATTTAGCATTTTCGGCCAGCAATTATGCCTTGGCAAAATCTGGCACCAACACTCTAGAAATTGCTATACACCAAATTCCGATGGTTGTTGCTTATAAAACCAATATTATTTCTTATTTAATTATTAAAAGTTTGGTAAAAATAAAGTTTGCTAATTTGTTAAATTTATTGCAAAATAAAGAAATTATTCCAGAATTATTGCAAAATAATTGCCAAGCAGATAAAATATTTTTTGCTTTAAATAATTTGATAAGCAATAATTTTCTTGCCAAACAGCAAATAAGCGATTGCTTAATTTCTTTGCAAATGCTAAAAAATCAACACAGCCCCATGCAAATAGCGGTAGAAAACATTAAAAGTTTGTAAAATATGTTAAAAAAACTAGGTTTAATTTTGTGCATATTGCTAATGACTAGGCAAAATATTCTGTCTTCTGCTCTTGCTTATGATGTTGATTCGAAAAATAACTGCTCTGCCAATAATGCTTATTTGGTTTTTGATGCCAAATCACAGCAAGTTTTGTTGCAAAAAAATGCTAACAACATTATTTATCCAGCTTCTCTTACCAAAGTGATGACTGCCTATTTGGTTTTTGATGCCATAAAGCACAAAAAATTAAAATGGAACCAAAAAATCACCATTTCTCAAAAAGCTCATCAAATATCTTTGGTCAACAAAGTTAACACTCTCAATTTGCAAACCAAACAAACAATATCGGTGCGAGAAGCAACTCAAGCAATGTTGGTTCGTTCTTACAACGAAACCGCGGTTGCTTTGGCAGAAGCGGTTGCTAAAAACGAAGAGCAATTTGCCGAAAAAATGAATGCAAAAGCTCAAGAATTGGGCATGAGCAACACTTTTTTTGTTAATGCCTCTGGTTTGCACAGTGAAAAACAACAAACCACCGCACACGATTTGGCAAAACTTGCTTTTGCTGTCAAAAGAGATTTTCCAGAATTTTACCATTTTTTTAAGCTAAAAGAATTTAAAATTAGCAAAACTAAAACGATTGTCAAAACTCTTGGTAAAAATAAGAAAAAGAAAAAAACAATTGTCGAAAGCCAAAAATATTATTCTCACAACGAATTTTTGCTAAACTATGATGGGGCGGAAGGTATGAAAACTGGCTATACCAAGGCATCTGGTTTTAATTTAATTGGTGTTGCTACCAAAAATAATCAACAATTATTTGGCATTCTCATTGGTTGCGAAAGTAGTAAAAAACGAACAAAATTAATGGAAATGCTCTTTGATATTGGTTTTTATATCGCCTCAAATGATTAATATATGCTACTAGACTCTATTCAAAACAAACAAAAAATTTTAGCAGAAGCTTTGAAAATAGCTCATCAAAGTGGTTTTAGTCAAGAAAATTTAGCCTTGGCTTGTGTGAATAGTCAAATTGATGCCAAATATTTAAGCATTATTTTTTCTGGCGGAGTTGATGATTTATTGCAATTTATGCAAGAACAACAAATGTTGGAAATACAAACAATAGCAAGTGCTAACGAGCTTTTTGATGGTTTAAAAATTAGTGAAAAAATTAGTTTTTTATTAGAACAATATTTTTCTTATCAACTTAATCAACCAATAATTGTTAAGCATATTTTGCAATATTTTAGCAAAAATTGCAATTTTGGTCAACAAGAAGTCAATAAAAAAATAACATCACTAAAAATATTGGCAAATATTTCTGATAGTTTTTGGAAAATTGCCAAAGATCAATCTACCGATTTTAGTTATTATACCAAAAGAACAACTTTGGCTTTGGTTATTGCCAAGGTTGCGATGGTTTTTGCCAATGAAGTTTCCGATTTAAATTGCACTCAAACAGAAATTGCCAAGCAAATCAACAGAATTGTGCTGTTTGCCAAATATAAATATCAAACTAAGCAACAAACAAAACATATTTTGCAAAATTTGCAAGATTCTCTCAAAGAAGTTGTTTTTGATGATAAACAACAAATCAAAACACCCAAAGAAATATTAAAAAGTCTACCGTTTATTCGTCTATGGAATTTGTAAATTCTAATACCATTTACACAAATAAATACAGCACTTCGATCTAAATCACCCTCCCCTTGCGGAACATTCTGCAACAAGCCCTCGATCTAATCACCCTCCCCTTGAGGGAGGGTCGAAATTGCAAAGCAATTTCGGGGAGGGGTCAGAAAAGCACATCACAAACTCAAATTCTAGTTTTGTCGATAATATCATTTACCCCTCCCCGAAGGCTTCGCCTTCGACCCTCCCGTAAAGCGGGAGGGTGATTAGATCTCGCTGTTTTGTTGGCTTCGTTGCCCTCACGGGAAGGGGAATTTAGATCGAAATGGTATTGCCTTTTCTTATTTAGCTTGATAATAAGCGATGCCATCTTTGATGTTGCTTTCTGCAAAGCCTTTTTGGCGTAAAAAACAAGAATCACAAGCTCCGCAAGCATAAATTTTATTTTCAACAACCACAGGGTCGTAGCAAGAGTGAGTGAGGCTAAAATCTAAACCCAATTTATTGGCAAGCGAAACGATTTCTGCCTTGTTTAAATTTAATAAAGGGGCTTGGATTTGTAATTTTTTACCATACACCGCATTGTTGACTGTAGCCAAATTTGCCATATGTGAGAATGCCTCAATAAATTCTGGGCGACAATCGGGATAACCGCTATAATCAAGGGCATTTGCTCCAAAAAAAATATGTTGACAATCGATGCTTTCGGCATAGGCAAGGGCATAAGATAAAAAAATGGTATTGCGAGCCGGCACATAAGTTATGGGAACTTGTTTTGTGTTGTGGCTATTTTTTGGCACCTCAAGATCGCTGGTAAGGGCGGAGCCGCTAAAAATTCTGAGATCGGTTTGGGCGATTTTATGTTCAAAAACTTGATATTTTTGAGCGATTTTTTTTGCCGATTCTAACTCTTGAATATGTCTTTGCTGATAAGAAAAACTTAATGCATAAACAGTAAAATTTTGTTGCAATGCCAACAAACAAACCGTGGCAGAATCTAGACCGCCACTTAGCAAAACAACAGCACTTTTTTTTGTCATATATTGTTTATTAAAAATATCACGGTTTAATTACAAACTTTGCGGAGCATTTTGTTTTTGCTCTGTTACAAATTCGGTGCTGATGATTTGTGGTTGTAAATCTTCTTGCACTTGGCTTGCCAGCATATATTGATTATCTTGTAAAAATTTTTCGGTGAGTTGTCTTAATCTTTCTGGCCTGGTTAAATAAACCCATTCAACTTCTAATAATCTGATTTGATCTTGATATTCGACTATTTGATTTTTGCTCGATAAAATTTGTTCTTGTAAGAAGTCGAATTTAAATTGCATATAAAATGCCAAACAAACACTAAACAGCAAAGTAAAAACCAAGCCAAAATGAAATAAATGTAAGCGATATATTGGTTTGAGAGTGTTCATGTTTTCGCCCCCCAGCGCATTTTGGCAGATCTTGATTTTGGGTTGCTAAGAACTTCTGTTGTTGATGGAACAATCGGCATTTTTTTGGGCACCAAAAATTGACAAATATTAGTTTCTTTTTCTAGCGGTTGATATCGTGAGGTGGCGATTTTTTTGCCACTATGTTGATTAAAAAAATCTTTAATAATTTTGTCTTCTAGCGAATGAAACGAAACCACCACCAATTTAGCATTTTGCTTTAAAATGTGTAGTGCACTGTTTAATGCTAAACTTAGCTCTTCTAACTCTTTGTTAACTTCAATTCTGATGGCTTGAAAAGTTTTGGTAGCGGGATCGGTTTTGTAATTTTTAGCATAAAAAGATCGCACTAAATTTGCCAATTCAACACAGCTTTCAATTGGCTTGTTTATTCTGTGTGTGACAATTTTTTTGGCAATAGCATAGGCTTTTGGTTCGTCGCCAAAATTAGCAATTATTTCGGCTAGTTGTTTTTGAGAATAGCTATTAACAACATCGTAGGCAGAAAAAGATTGATTTTGATCCATTCTCATATCAAGTTTGGCAGAAGAATCAAACGAAAAACCCCTTTCATGACAACTGAGTTGCATAGAAGACACACCAATATCTAAAACCATGCCATCGACTTGCGAAATATTTAATTGGGCTAAGGCATTTTTTGCTTGCGAAAAAGCACTATTGATAAAATGAAAATTGTTGCCAAATTGTTGTTTTAAATTATTAGCAAAAACATTTACCGAAGCATCGCGATCAAGGGCTATTACTTGACATTTTGCCGAATTTAATAGGGCAGAAGAGTAGCCACCGGCACCAAAAGTGCAATCGAGGTAAATTTTATGATCTTGGGGTTGTAAAACATCAAGCACTTCACAAAGC
>RFXY01000005.1 GCA_009921385.1 Pseudomonadota bacterium | reverse complement strand
AAAGTTGCATCATGAAAATATAATTTATTGTGGATTAAAAGATGTTAGTGCAGAATTTGAAGTGCAAGATGCCAGATCAGGAAGTGCGGAAGGTTCTCAAAAAGATAAGCCAGAAGGAGATAATCCGCAAGGTGGTGTTAGTGATCCTGCTTTATATCCTAATCTTAATCAAGCCAGAGGGGGAGCATAAAAAATAGCAATATAATTTTTAAATTAAAAGTCTTGTATTTTAATTTATTTGTTTTACTCTAATTGCTATTTTTTAAATTATAGGCTTTTATAAACTCTTGTTTTGAGGGTTTTTTTATTATTTTAACAATCAAATTTATTAAGTTATGAAATTGTGGCAACAAGTTTTAATTGGTTTAATTGCTGGTATTGTTTTTGGTTATTTAGGCAACAAAAATTATATCGATGTTGAAATTGTTAAATCTTTTAAAATTCTAGGCACAATTTTTATGAATTTAATTAAAATGGTTATCATACCTTTAATTATTTTTGCCTTGCTTTCTGGCATTACTTCAATCAATGGCGAAGGCAATTTTACTAGGGTGGCAGTGAAGGGGTTTAGTGCCTATATTTTAACCGCTATGTTTGCGGTGATTATTGGCATTGTTGCAGGCAAAATAATGGAGCCAGGCAAGGGCATTGATCTCACTCAAATGGTTGCCGAATCGCAATCAAAAAATTCGGCAGATTTTCAAAAAGTTTCCTCAATTACTCAAAACAAAAAAACCGCTTCCGAATTTATTTTAGATTTAATTCCTACCAACCCTTTTAAATCTATTGTCGAAGAAAAATATTTGCAAATTATTGTTTTTGTGATTTTTATCGGTCTTATCATCAATTTAATTGGCGACAAAGCCAAGCCAATCAAAGAACTAATCTCTTCTTTTGCCCAAGTTTTTTTTCGTAGCATCGAAATTATTATCAAACTCGCTCCACTTGGGGTTTTTGGTTATATGTCCTATTCCATTGCAGAGCAGGGGCTTGAGGTGTTGCAATCTCTCGGCAAATTAGCGATCACAGTTTTGCTTGCTTGCTTGGTGCAATATATTATTTTTGGTGTTTTAATTGCGGTTTTTGGCAAAATGTCGCCATTGCCTTTTTATAAAAAAATTCTTTTCACTCAAAGTTTAGCTTTTTCAACTAGTGCAAGCAAAGCAACTTTGCCAACCGCTATGAATCAGTTGCAAGAAAGAATGGGGGTTTCTAAAACTAATTCCAACTTTTTAATGCCTCTTGGAGTTTGCATTAATATGGATGGCACCGCTATTTATTTGGGTATTTGTTCGTTATTTTTTGCCCAAGCTTATGGCATTGAGCTATATTTTCATCACTATTTAATGCTTGTGTTGACTTGCACACTTGGCTCTATTGGGGCGGCGGGCATTCCTTCTGGTTCAATTATTTTTATGAGTATGGTTTTGGGCTCGATTGGCATTCCATCTGAGGGTATTGCTGTTATTTTAGGTATCGATCGTATTCTTGATATGGTAAGAACCACCATCAACATCACAGGCGATAGTGCCATCACTTTAATTGTCGATAAAACCGAAGGTGCTTTAAACGAACATATTTACTACGATAAAAATGTTTAAAAAATTTTTAATAGCGGTTTGTTTGCTATTTGCTAAAAGCGGTTTTGCCTTTTCGATTAGTGCCGATGATAAATCTGATTTATTGCAAATCGAAAACTACCTCAACAACATCACTCATCTTAATGCCGATTTTACTCAAGAATTAGATGGCGAAAAAACCAAGGGGCGATTTTTTTTATCAAGAAACAATAAAAAAGCAGGCAAAATGCGGGTAGAATATTTGGATAAACCAAAAATATTGGTGGTAGTAAATGGCCCCGTTCTTTATTATCAAGATATCGAGCTCGACGAAACTTCAACCATTAGCACCAACACCACTCCTGCCTCTTTTTTGACTAGACCAAAAATTTCTTTTACCGCCACCGATGTTACAATTACCAACATCAACAACACAAGCAATGAAATTGAGGTTTCTTTAATCAAAAAAAATCGCCCCGATGCTGGCGAATTTACTTTGGTGTTTAGCAAAAATCCTTGGCAATTTTTAAAAATGCAAGTAAAAAACGAGCTAGAACAAAAAATTATCGTTTATTTAAGCAACATCAAGTTTAGCGAAAATTCTAACAGTTTATTTATTGTTAAATCCGAAGAAAACTAAATCAAAATATGGCTTTTTCTTTACAAAATAATCATAAAAATCTCAAAAAAAAACCAGCAATGGCAGAAATAAATATCACTCCTTTTGTTGATGTTTTATTGGTTTTGTTGATTATTTTTATGGTGGCCGCCCCGATGCTTACTAGTTCTGTGCCTTTAAATTTGCCAGACGGGGTTGAAAACCAAACAACAGCTCAACCAGAAAATATTATAGTTTCAATGCAACAAAACGGTGTATTATTTGTGCAAGAAGAGGCGGTAAATAAAAATAATTTAGCCAACAAACTAAAAAAACTCACCAACAATAATTTATCAGAAAAAATTTTGGTAAGAGCAGACAAGTTAATTGAATATGGCGAAGTAATGAATTTAATTAAAATGCTTAGTATGGCTGGTTTTAGCCAAGTTTTATTGGTGACCGAAGTGCAATAATATTTATATCGTTTCCTTTTTTTGTAGAAGCGGTGGCGGGCAAAGTGCCGGGGTGTGTCGGTAAGCCGATCTCGGATATTCCACTTCTTGTAGAAGGGGATTCTAAAAAAATGCAACATCGATAATGCTTGCAATTTGTATTTGCTCTCAATAAACTTTACTTTTTTAAAAACATTATGGCACAACAGTGCCGTTATCATTGACTTTATTTATCTGCTATGATACAAGTTAAAAATTTAGGTATTTCTTTTGCTGGCTATGAAGTTTTTTCAGAAGTGAGTTTTAATATCAATAGAAGCGAAAAAATCGGCTTAATTGGTCGAAATGGTAGCGGAAAATCTACTTTTCTTAAAATCTTACTCCAACAATTAGAGGCCGATGAAGGACAAATTAAAATACCCAAAGGCTACAGCATTGGCTATTTGCAACAGCACATCAATTTTCAGCAAGCAACCGTGCTTGACGAAATCGATAGTGTTTTGCCCGAAGATCGCAAACACGAACTATGGAAGGGCGAAAATATTTTATACGGTCTTGGTTTTAAATATGAAGATTTTAGCAAAGATCCCAAGCAGTTTTCTGGTGGTTATCAAGTAAAACTAAATTTAGCAAAATTATTGTTAATTGAACCGCAAATGTTGTTGCTAGACGAACCCACCAACTATCTCGATATTTATTCAATTCGTTGGCTAAAAAAATTTTTACAAGACTGGAGACAAGAACTAATTCTCATCACTCACGATGCTGGTTTTATGGACGAAATCATCACTCATACTCTGATTATTCATCGAGGTAATTTTCGTAAATTTGTTGGTAACACTCAAGGTATTAGAGAAAAAATCGCCGAAGAAGAAGAAATTCAAGAAAAAACCCGAATCAACCAAGAAAAACAAAGACAAAAAACCCAAGAATGGATCGATAGTTTTAAGGCAAAGGCGAGTTTTGCTAGCAGGGCTCAATCAAAAGTAAAAATGCTCGAAAAGCAAGAGTTAATAGAAAAACTCGACAACATCAACGATCTCGATTTTGTCTTTAACTGCAAACCTTTTGCCAGCAAAGAAAACCTACTCGAAATCGAGCAAATTTCTTTTAGCTACCAAGAAAATAACCGCCTCATTAACGATCTTTCTTTTAAAGTGGCCAGTGGCGAAAAAATTGCCATCATCGGCAAAAATGGCAAAGGCAAATCAACCCTACTAAAACTTATCGCCAAAGAATTACAGCCAATTCGTGGCAACATCAAATCTCACAGCAAAACCGAAATTGCTTTTTTTGGGCAAATGAATATCGATAGGCTTAATGCCAACCTCACCATCTACGAAGAGCTTGAGCGAACCAACAAAGAAACCACTCAATCACGAATTAGGCAAGTCGCCTCGCATATGATGTTTAATAAAGATATGGTTAACAAGAGAATTTCTATGCTTTCTGGTGGCGAAAAAAGCAGAGTGATGCTTGGCAAAATTTTGTTGCAAGGAGCAAATTTATTGTTGTTAGATGAGCCCACCAACCACCTCGATTTTCAATCTTGCCAAGCCCTGATTGGAGCGATAAAAGATTTTGAAGGTGCAGTTGTTTTGGTTAGTCACGACGAAGGAATGTTGCAGCAAATAGCCACCAAGCTAGTAGTTTTCGATAACAACAAAACCTTTACTTTTGAAAACGATTACGACTCTTTTTTGAAAAAAATCGGCTGGCAAGACGATATTTATTAGCAGCTCTCGATCTAAATTCCCCTTCTTGCAGAAAAGGGTGGCGGGCGAAGCCCGACGGGGTAGTGTTTGCAAGCAGTTCTCGGATATTCCCCTTCTTGTAGAAGGGGTGGCGGGCGAAGCCCGACGGGGTAGTGTTTGCAAGCAGTTCTCGGATATTCCCCTTCTCGCAGAAGGGGTGGCGACCGAAGGTCGACGGGGTAGTGTCGGTAGACGATCGAAGATGTTTTTTCGAAGAGATCCCACCGTGTGTTGCCGACACTACCCCGTCTTTTTTTTGCTATCGCAAAAAAATCCACCCCTTCTACAGAAGGGGAATTTTACACCGCATTCGGTCTGAATTCCCCTTCTAAAAAAGGGGAATTTTGCCCCAGTTTTTATAAATCTTCGGTGATAAATTGGCTGTAGCCTTCATAAAAATAGCTAATGTCTATGCCTTTCATAAACAACTTACGATCGTTAATTTGAGTGATGAGAGCTTGTTGCAAAAGTTGTTTGATTTCTAGATCTTTTATCACACTTCGCTCCATCGCCATTAAATAGTTGTTTTTATCAACTAAATTCCAATTTATTATCTGTTTTAATTCTTTTTTTAAGATTAAATCAAGCCAAATACGGGTTGCTCTGCCGTTGCCTTCGCGAAATGGATGGGCGATGTTCATTTCGACATATTTTTCGATAATTTGTGTAAAATTATGTTGAGGCATTTTGCTAACAAAATCAACGGCTTGCTCTAAATACATAACCGAAGCAAAACGAAAATTGCCTTTAGCAATATTTACCTCTCTTAACTTGCCAGCAAAATTGTAGATATCGCCAAACAAAAAACGATGAATTTCTGCCAAACCATAAAAAGTGCCAACCTCTATTTGATTAATTTTGCCACTTTCAAACAGTTGCTTTGCTTGTTGTTTGCTGATTTTTTCTTCGGCTTTGTTTAACTCTAATTGATCTGTGATGTTGAGTTTGTTGGCTAAAACCATATTGAAGAATTTTTATTTTGCCAAAAATAGTTTAGTTTAGCTAAATATTCGGCTGGGTCTTTGATGGTAACGAGTGAATTTTGGCTGGTAAAAATTTTATCGTGCAAACGAGTGAGGTAAAATCTTAAACTCGCAGAAATGCTGGCGATAGGCAAAAAATCTAGCTCTTCTTTGCTAAATGCTCGAATTTTTTGATAACCAGCAAGTAAAGCCTGATATTTTTGCGGGTTAAAAGTGGTGCAATCAAAGCACCAAGCATTGCAAACAATGGCAAAATCATAAACTGCTAAATCGTTGCCGGCAAAGTAAAAATCAATCACCCCCGATAAATTTTGCTGTGCATCAAAAAATATATTGTCAGGAAATAAATCGAGGTGACAAGCAATATTTGGCAGGTTTTCTTGCCAATTTTGTTGTAAAAAATCAAGCACTTGCCAAATAAAATTGGCAGAATCACCAACTTTCGAAGAAAACTTGTTAAAAAACTTGCTAAAATGTAGGCAACCTAAATCGTTTACTCTTTTTTGCTGAAAATCAAGGGTGGCAAGATGCATTTTAGCCAGTGTTTCGCCCACTTGTTGGCAATGATTTTTGGTGATATCGTGGTAATAGCCATCGGCATTTGGGCTAAGGGTTTTGCCAGCAAGAAAACTCACGATGGCGGTTGGTTTATTGTTGAGATAAGTGATGTTTTGTTTAGAGTTGTTTAAAATTGGCTTGGGGCAAGAAATGTTTTTGCTGGCGAGATGCTGTTTTAAATTCAAGAAAAACGGCAGTTCTTGCGGTTGAATTCGGCTTTCAAAAATGGTAAAAATATATTTGTTGCAAGTGGTGTTGATAATAAAATTAGAATTATCAATGCCTTGCAAAATTTCGCTAAAATCAACCAAATCGCCAATGCTATATTGTTGCAAGTGTTGTTGTAATTGTAAAGCGGTGATCTTGGTGTGAACTGCCATAAAATGAAAAATTATATTTATTTTTTGAGTGGTTTGCAATAAAGTTCGAGCTTGTGCCCGATTAGTTCAAAGCCCATTTCGTGGGCAATTTTGGTTTTTAAATTTTCAAGTTCGGCATTAAAAAATTCGTGCACTTGATTGTTGGTGATATCAATTAAATGGTCGTGGTGGTCGTCTTCTAGAACTTCGTAGCGAGATTTACCTTTGCCTAAAAAATCGTGCCGAGCGATTAAACCTAAATCTTCAAACATTTTTACCGCCCGATACACAGTGGCGATGCCGATTTTTGGATTCATAAAATAAGCTTTGCGATAAAGCTCTTCTACATCTGGATGATCGGTGCTTTCAGAAATGATTTGAGCGATGATTTTGCGGTGGTTGGTAAGTTTAATGTTTTTTTTTAAACAAATTTCTACTAAATTTGGCATAAAAAGTGCAATTTTTGATTAGTATTTTATTTTCGTTTATTTTATAATATTTCATTTTAAAATGATATCTTTTTTTCAATCAACTTTGTTTGTAGGTTATTTTATGTCAAAAAAATCTGTTTCGCAACTTGTTTTTCAACAGCCCAGCACTTGTTTTACTTTTGATGATGTGTTGTTAAAACCAGCATTTTCAAATGTTTTGCCGTCGTCGGCTCACACCAAAACTCAAATTACCAACAATATTAGCCTAGAAATTCCTATTATTTCTGCGGCCATGGATACTGTCACCGAAAGCAGGCTTGCCATTGCCATGGCTCAAAATGGAGGCATTGGGTGCATTCACAAAAATTTTACCATCAAAGAGCAGGCAGAAGAAGTAAGAAAAGTGAAAAGATTTGAGTCTGGTATGGTTCTAGATCCAGTAACGATCGAACATAATGCTACTTTGGTTAATGCTTTAGAATTAATGAAAGAGCATAACATTTCGGGCATTCCTGTGGTAGAAAATAATTCAAAAAAATTGGTGGGCATTCTCACTAATCGCGATGTGCGATTTGCCACCGACAAAAAACAGCCGATTTCTCAATTAATGACTTCGCAAAACCTAGTAACTGCTGGCTTAGACATTAGCAAAACCGAAGCCAAAAATTTGCTTCATAAACATAAAATTGAAAGAATTATCATCACCGATAAAAATAATAATTGTATTGGTCTTATGACAGGTAAAGATATAGAAAAAACCAAGCAATTTCCGTTGGCTTCTAAAGATAAAAAAGGTCGATTATTGGTGGCGGCCGCCACTTCTGTGGGCAAAGAAGGTTTAAAAAGAGCTGAGCATTTAATTGATGCCGAGGTAGATATTATCATCATCGACACTGCTCATGGTCATTCGCAAGGGGTGCTTGAAACATTAAGAGAAATCAAAAAACTCTATCCAAAACAAGATGTTATTGCAGGCAATATTGCCACTGCTGAGGCGGCGAAAGCCCTAATTGATGCTGGGGCAAATGCTGTAAAGGTTGGCATTGGTCCAGGTTCAATTTGCACCACCAGAGTGGTTGCTGGGGTTGGTGTGCCACAACTTTCGGCTTTGTTTGATGTTTACTCTTATTGCTTTCAACACCAAATTCCTGTGATTTCTGATGGCGGTATTCGTTTTTCTGGCGATGTTGCCAAGGCAATAGCGGCAGGTGCTAGTATGGTGATGTTGGGCGGTTTATTGGCGGGCACCGAAGAAACTCCAGGTGAAATAGTTTTGTTTAAAGGTCGATCTTATAAAGTTTATCGCGGTATGGGTTCTATTTCGGCGATGGCAAAAGGCTCGGCAGATCGTTATTTTCAGCAAGATGTTGCCGATAAACTAAAATTAGTGCCAGAAGGAGTTGAGGGCAGGGTGCCCTACAAAGGTCCAGTTGCCGATGTTTTGCATCAATTGGTTGGCGGTTTAAAGGCGGCCATGGGCTACACAGGTAATGCCAATATTGAGGCAATGCAACAAAACTGCACTTTTGTGCAAATTACCAACTCTGGGCTAAGAGAATCGCACCCTCATTCTATCACCATAACTTCTGAGGCTCCTAATTACACAACAGAAAATTAATTTTATGCAACAAAATTTTTATCTTACTAGCGAACTTCCGCCTTATGTTTTTGCTTCTATTTATCAATTAAAAAACCAAGCCAAAGATAACGGTCTTGAAATTATCGATTTTGGCATGGGCAACCCCGATTCTGCCCCGCCAGTGCATATTATGGAAGAGTTGGCGATGTTAAGTAAAGATCCCAAGCTCTATGGCTATTCTGTTACAGGCGGTATTGAAATTTTAAAAAGGGCAATTGTTGACTATTATCAACGAAGATTCGCCGTTGGTTTAAATTATCAAACTCAAGCTTTGGTAACTATCGGGGCAAAAGAGGGTATTGCCTCTTTTGCAACCGCCATTGCCGATAGTAAAAACTATATTTGTGTTCCTTCGCCTTCTTATCCTATTCACACTTTTGCTTTTACCATTGCTAAAGCAAAAACTATGCCTATCAATGCTTTGTCTGCTAGCGAGTTTTTGCAAAAATTTGTACATTTAGTTGAAAATGCTAGCCAAAAACCACAGGCGGTGATTGTTAGTTATCCTTGCAATCCTACCACCGAAATTGTTGATTTATCTTTTTATCAAGAATTAGTAAATTTTTGCAAAAAACATGAAATTTATATTGTTTCTGATATTGCCTATTGCGAGCTATATTTTAAGCCCGAACACAAGCCAAATTCTATCTTAGAAGCCAAGGGGGCAATTGACATTGCTATTGAGTTTTCTTCGGTTTCAAAATCTTATTCAATGGCGGGCACCAGGGTTGGCTTTGCTGTTGGTAACGAAACCCTAATTTCTGCTTTATATAAAATTAAATCCTACCTCGATTACGGTTCGTTTTCGCCCCTACAAATTGTGGCGGCCTCTGCTTTATCAAGTAAAAGCGACCAATATCTTGTTGATTTACGGTTGCTTTATCAACAAAGAGGTGAGTTTTTTGTTAATTTGTTTGCTAAAGAATTGGGCTGGCAAATTGACAAACCAAGAGCCAGTATGTTTGCTTGGGCAAAAATACCGCCAAAATTTGCTCATTTGAGTTCTTTTGAATTTTGTAAAGAAATGATTCTTTCTTGCGGTGTGGCAATGTCTCCTGGTAGTTCTTTTGGTGCAAATGGCGAAGGTTATGTGCGATTTTCGATGATTCGCACTCAAGCAGAAATGGTTTTAGCCACCCAAAGGCTTAAAACCGCTTTTTAAAATTGTCAAAAGGTAGTGTAGGCAAGCAGTGCACTAACGAAGAGGTGGCGGGCGAAGCGAGGGCGGGGTAGTGTCAGCAACCAGATCTCGGATATTCCCCTTCTTGTAGAAGGGGTGCCCGCGATAGCGGGCGGGGTAGTGTCGGTAGCCGATCGCAGATGTTTTTTCGAAGAGATTCTACCGTGTGTTGCCGACACTACCTTGGTCTTTTCGCATAAGTTGCACTTATGCGAAAATCCACCCCTTCCACGGGAAGGGGAATTTAGATCGAACAATGCTTGCCAACCTGCACCAAAAAAAGGGGGATTTAGATCGAAACGAAGGGGCTTTAGCCCCTTATAAAATTTAATGATCTGCCAAAAATAGAAACAGAAATTTTTAATTTTTGTTTTTCTTGGTCGAATTCTTCAACAATACCGCTGAAAGAATCAAAAGAACCTTGAATAATTTTTACTGTTTCGCCGATTTGAAATTGTAGATTTTTGTGATCTTCAATGTTATTTTCTTGATTGCTATTATATTTTAAAATTTCTAGCATTTCATTGTCGGTTACTGGTTTTGGATTGTTTTTAGAACCAAGTATGCCAATAACTTTAGGTAAATTAACAACAGTGTCGTAGACAAATTTTGATAAGTCGGCTAAAATAAAAATATAGCCAGGGAATATTTTTTGAGCTTCTAAAACTTTTTGCCCTCTTCTTATTCTAACGACAGATTTGGTTGGCACAACGATTTCTGAGATATATTCTTGCAAAACACCTTTTTGCAGTAAAGATTTTATTTCAAGAGAAGTTTTATTTTCTTGACCGGGGGTAACATTGACGATGTACCATTTTTTTTGCTGTGTCATATTGAAAAAATAATTAGTGAATTTTAAAAACCTAAAATGAAGTTGACTACTTTTACAAAAATAAAGTCAACAAATAAAATCAGCAAGGAACAAACCCCAATAATAATTGCAATAATTGTGGTGGTTGTTTTGGTTTCTTGCCAACTAGGAAAAGATAGTTTTTTTGCTTCAGCAAGAGTATTTTTATAAAATTTTATCACGATTTTTTAATTTTTTTATTTTTTGTTTGGCAAGAAAATTACTGATTTTTTAAGAAAATTTATTTTGAAAATGGCAGGAGCGAGAGGAATCGAACCCCCAACCAACGGTTTTGGAGACCGCTACTCTACCAATTGAGCTACACTCCTACAAAAAAGCACTATTTTCAGAAATAAAAACAACAAATAACAGAAATAACCATCAAGCCAAAGAACTTTTCATAAAATAATAAAAGAACAAATTAAAACTTGCAATAAAAATTTTCAATTAAATCGATAATTTTTTCTTTTACATCTTTTTTGCTAGTATCAAGATGATTAATGTTAGCCCTAAACTCTGCCGAATCTTTTAGGCCAGAGCTATACCAACCAAGGTGTTTTTTTGCTAAAGACAAGCCAGTATCAAGCCCGTAATGTTCTATCATATCGTGCAGGTGCTGTAAAACTATGTTTTTTTGTGTAGTAATGCTAGGAGTTGCTGATATTTCAACATCGTGCAAAGCTTGATTGATTTGATTAATTAACCACGGTTTGCCATAGCAACCTCTGCCAATCATCACTCCATCGGCACCAGAAAGCAACAAAGCTTGTTTGGCATTTTCGGTGTTTTTAATGTCGCCATTAGCGATTACTGGTATTTTTACCGCCTGTTTTACTAGGCTAATTGCCTGCCAATCGGCAGAACCATTATACATTTGGCATCTGGTTCTGCCGTGCACGGTAAGCATTTTAATGCCAACATCTTCGGCTTTTTTTGCCAAAGATGGTGAATTAAGATTTTCTTTATTCCAGCCGAGCCTCATTTTCATGGTAACGGGAATAGAAACCGCTTTAACCACTGCTTTCATAATGTTGGTGGCGAGTTCTTCGTCTTTCATTAAAGCGCTTCCTGCAAAACTATTAACCACTTTTTTTACTGGACAGCCAAAATTGATATCGATAATATCTGCCCCTAAATCTTGGTTGAGTTTGGCTGCTTCTGCCATAATTTCGGGGTCGCACCCCGCCAGTTGCACCGACATAGGAAATTGGCCATCTTCTTTTTGACATTTTTTGAGAGATTCTTTGGTTTGTAAAATCATTGCTTTTGAGGCGATCATTTCAGAAACCACCAAAGTTGCTCCGAAACTTTTTACTAATTTACGAAAAGGCAAATCGGTAACTCCCGACATTGGGGCCAATAAAACTTTGCCTTGTAATTGAAGATTAGATATGGTTATCATCTGTAATAAATTTTTCGATATGATAGTTAGTAACTGATAATTTTGGTTGCATTACCGAATGGCTATTAACTTCGTTGACTATTGCCACCAAATTAGCAAACAAATCGCTTTCTATGCTACCAGTGGCGATTTTTCCCACTAATAACATATTTTCGGGTAAAGATACAATTTCGAGATTTTTTATTGCCCCGTTTCGGGAAAAATAAAAAAGATTATTAAGAATTTTGATAAGCACATTAAAATATCGCAATTCGTTATGGTCTAAATTATAACCATCTGCTAATTCTTGTTTGGTTAAAGAAAGAATATTGCCGTTAGTGATTTCTTGCTCATCGAAACGATAGATATGAAAAAATAACTCTTCAATTAAAGCTTCTGTTTGCTCGCTTATTGCATTTAAAGCTTCTTGTTTTTTGGCAAGATTGATTAATTCTATTGGCCAATCAAGATATTTGGTTTTTGGTTTTGTTGAAGGTTTTTCTAAGTTTTGTGCCATTAATTTTTGAATTATAAATTATCAAAAGAAACTAAAAAATAGTATTTTCTAATTCTAAGCATTTTTTATCAAGATTATTTTTGTCTTGATGTAAATTATTATCAATAAATTTATAACAAGATAGAACATATTTTTTACGAATTTGCGAAAGTTCGTAGCGATTATATAAGGCATCTATGGTATTGAAATTATTAGCCTTTTCTTCTTGTTTTTCTTGCTCTTGCTCTAGTTGTTTTTTTTCTTGTTTACTGATAAAATCTAGCTCGTTTAAACCCATTGATTCAAAATTAAATTTATAAACCAAATCTGATTTATAATTTTGTTCTTTGATGTGATCGATGGTTTTTTCTTTTATCAATAAATTGTCGCCAAACCTAATATTTGCTTGTTGTTGACAAATTAGTTTAGCATTTCGTTCTTTTAAAATAGAGGTTCTTAAGTTTTGTTGATAACAAGATTTTGCCTGTTTTTGATGGTCGATGCATTTGTTTAGTTCTTGACTATGCAAAGCATAAGATTGGCATTTAGGATATTCTTGTGTGATTTTTTCTTTGTTTTGACTGGCGATTCTGATTCTTTTGCTAAGAACATAATTCATATCGTAATTTTTGTATTGATAAGGCAAATAGTCGTAATTATTGTAGGGCGGTTCGCTCAAATAGTTATCAATTAAAGAACCGCGACATTGCAAATAGAGATCTATTTTGTTTTTATCTTCTGTTTCGCTTTCATAGCCCATATTTTCGCACTGTTGATGGTGCTTTTCATCGAGTTTTGCCACTTCTCTTTCGAGCAAACTTGGCTGTTTATCGGCTAATTTTTCGCTGATTTTATTGAGAAGATCGACTATTTTTTCGTTATGTTTTTGTTGCTTTTGATCTGATGGATTATTTAATATTTTATATTTGGCAAGAGATAATCTGCATTGCCAATATTGTTGATTTTCTAGGTTGGCATTGCTGTTAAAATTAATTTTTAAAGCTAAGCAAGATTTATGATCTTGCTCTTCAATTTTTGTTAAATAACGATTATTGCCAACAATAAAAGCTGGTTTTGCTATGCAAGAAACAAGCAATAAAAAACTGCATAATAAAACTTGACAACGAAAGATTTTAGCGATAAATTGCTTCATATTTTAAATTATTTATTTTATGTTTTTATTAGTCGGTTTAGGCAATGTAGGCAATAAATACTTGCTTACTCGGCACAATTATGGTTTTTTAGTATTAGATAAAATTATTCAACAATATAATTTACAATCTAATAATATAAAATTCAAAGCAGATTTTTTTAGTGGTAATATTTTAACACATAAAATTATTGCTATCAAGCCCCAAAATTATATGAATTTATCTGGTGAGGCGGTGGTGGCAACTGCTAATTTCTATAAAATAAAACCAGAAAATGTGCTGGTTTTTCACGATGATCTCGACTTGTGTTTAGGAAAAATAAAATATAAAAACGGCGGTGGCAGTGCAGGGCATAACGGTTTAAAATCTATCGATCAACTGTTTGCTAATAATTATTTTCGTCTACGATTGGGTATTGGCAAGCCAGAAAAACAGCAAGATGTCGCTAGTTTTGTGCTTAGCAATTTTAACTCACAAGAGTTGATTTTGGTAAATGATCTAACTCAAAAAATCGCTGTCAATTTGGGTTTTTTGCTGAATAATCAGGTAGATAAATTTTTTAACACTATCTCTAATTTTTAAAAAATACATTAAAAAATCAATTGCATTATAAATTTTGACAATGATAATTTACAATGTTTTTTAAAAAAGATTAATTTTTTACCAATTTATGAAAAAATTTCTAACCATCGCCAGCATTGTTTTAATGCTATCTTCTTGCCATAGCTACAAAACTTCTCTTAGCACTCATCATATCACTACCGAAAAATTACCAGAAGTGACTAAAGAAGGCAAATCTTGCCATAATTTTTTCCCTATTTTGTCCCTTGTTGCTGACGATGCCGATTACACAATTGAAACTGCCAGAAAAGACGGTGACATAAACCAAATTGCTAGTGTAGAATATCAAACTTCTAATTTTTTATGGTTTGTTTTTGCTAGAAAATGCATTGTTGTAAAAGGTAATTAATATCCTTTAACCTTTAAAAATATTTTGAAGGTTAAAATATAGAATTATTTTGCAAGTTGCTTAAAAAATCGTCGAAAGATCTTTTATTTACAAAGGATTAACATCTTTTTTTGATAATAACTAAAATTTTATTTATGAGTAATTTAAAGCTGCTTACCTCAGCTTTTTCGCCTTATGGGCAGAGAGTTGAAACTTTATTATTAGAAAAAAATATCTCTTATAGCAAAGAATTTATTGATCTTAGCAATAGACCTAGCTGGTTTAGCAGTGTTGCTCCGCTAGGTAAAATACCAGTGCTTTTGGTTGATGAAAGGCCTTTGTTTGAATCTTTAGCAATTCTCGAATATCTTGAGGCAACCTACAGCGAAAATATTTTGCATCCAAAAAATCAATTTGTCTTGGCTTGGCATCGTGGCTGGATGGAGTTTAGCAACACTTTACTTTCTTTTGCTTTTGGCTTAATTTTTGCCGACAATGCTCAAACTATCGCTCAAAAACAGCAAGAATTAAAAAACAAACTAGCCATTTTTGCTGAACAATTAAAGTATCAACCCTATTTTAACGGCGATTTCTTTTCTATTCTCGATATCACCATGGCTTCTGCTATGCAACCATTATTGTTTTTGTCAGAAAGATTTCACTTCAACTTATTTGAAAATCTTGATGGTTTACTGCAATATGCCAACAATGTGGTAAATCGCCCTAATTTTATTAGATCTTTACCAGATAATTATTCACAAATATTTGAAAGTTTTTTACAAAGAAAAAATTCATTTTTATTACAACTATAATCTATGCCACTACCAGTAATCAACATTAAAAAAGAACACAGCTCTCGCTTAGAAACTGGTAGTCCTTGGGTTTTTTCAAATGAAATTGCCAATTTTGCTCAACTAAAATCAATTTCACCTGGTTCTTTGGTGCAAATTAATCTTGCTAATCACCCTTTTGCCTTGGGTTATTTTAATTATAACACCCTCATTTCTGCCCGAATTCTTAGTAAAAATGTTCATCAAAAAATCGATGTCAATTTTTTTATTGCTAAAATACAAGAAGCTTTAGATCTAAGACAAAAATTTTATCATCACCACAACTATCGACTTATTCACTCAGAAGCCGATGGCTTGCCAGGCTTAATTGTTGATAGATTTGACAATATTTTTGTTTGTCAAATTTCTACCTCTGGTATGCAAAATTTGCAACCAGTTTTTATTGAAGCCATGAATAATATTTTTGCTAACTGTCAATTAATTTTCAAAAACAACCAAGAAAACAGATCTCTCGAAGGTTTGCCAGTTGAGCAAAACGAAGCTCAACCAAATTTGGTTGAAGTGCAAGAAAATAATTTAAGTTTCATGGTCGATCTAGCCAACACACAAAAAACTGGCTGGTTTTTTGATCAGCAACCAAGTCGAAAATTTGTTGGCGAAATCGCCAAAAACTACAAAGTTCTCGATGCTTTTTGTTTTTTAGGTGGCTTTGGGGTTAATGCTCTTGCCAACGGCGCTAAAGAAGTGACATTTATTGATAGTTCTAGATCGGCTCTTGATTTGGCAAAGCAAAATTGTCAAAAATTATTAGGCAACAACTATCAAGAAAAAGCCAAATTTTATCAAGGTCAAGTTTTTGATTTATTAATAAAGCCCGAATTTACCGAACAGCAATTTGATTTGGTTTTGCTCGATCCTCCGCCTTTTATTCAGAGTAAAAAACATTTATTTGCTGGTCTTCGTGGCTACGAAAAACTCGCAAAAATGGCTCTCCCTCTCTTAAAAAGTGGTGGCATCTTAATGTTGGCTTCGTGCTCTCATCATGCTACCAAAGAACAACTAATTGGCTCAGTTAATGCTGCTTTGCAAAAAAGCCAAAAAACAGGTAAACTAATTACTAGCTTCACCGCAGGTCCAGATCATCCTCTGCACCCAGCCTTAAAAGAAAGCGAATATCTTAAATCTTTATTTTTTGTTATCAACTAATTTTTTGTTATCAATTAATGAAAATTCTCATCACAGGTGCTTTAGGGCAAATTGGCTCGGAGCTTTCTTTGGCTTTAAAGCAAATTTATGGCCAAGATAATGTTATAAATTCTGATCTTGTTTCGCCTAAGCAAGTTTCTGCCGAATATTTCCCTTATTGCCAACTCGATGTAACCAACAAACAGCAATTGGTTGAAATTATCACCGAAAATAAAATCGAAGTAATTTATCATTTGGCCGCCATTCTTTCGGCAAGTGGCGAAAAAAATCCGCAACTTTGCTTTGATGTGAATATTTTGGGCTTATATTATGTGCTCGAAGCTAGTCGTTGCAATGGGGTAAAGCAAATTGTTTGCCCAAGCTCTATTGCAGTTTTTGGCCCCGAAACACCAAAACAAAACACCCCACAAGAAACTATCATTTTGCCAAAAACAATGTATGGTTTAAGCAAAGCCAGTGGCGAGTTGTTGTGCGATTATTATGTGGCAAAATACAACCTCGATATTCGAGGCCTTCGCTACCCTGGTTTAATTAGCTACAAAACTCCACCAGGCGGTGGCACCACCGATTATGCGGTAGAAATTTTTTATGAGGCAATCAAAAAAGGCACCTATCAATGTTTCTTGCAAGAAAACACCGTCTTGCCTATGATGTATATGCCCGATGCCATTAGAGGCACCATTGAGCTTGCTAATGTTAATTTTGATAAATTAAAAAATCATAGCAATTTTAATTTTGCCGGCATCAGTTTTTCTTGTGGCGAACTGGCTTTAGAAATTCAAAAACATCTCAAGCATTTTACTATTAGCTATCAGCCCGATTTTAGGCAAAAAATCGCCGATTCTTGGCCACAATCAATTGATGATAGTCAAGCCAAGCAACAATGGGGCTGGCAATGCCAATATGATTTAGCAAAAATGACCGCCGATATGCTTTATCAACTCAAAATTAAACTAAACAAACAATGACCAACATTAAAATTGCCACTTTTAATGTTAATTCTATCAAAGCTCGAATAATAAATTTTTTGGCTTGGTTAAAAATTGCCCAACCGCACATTGTTTGTTTGCAAGAAATAAAATGCGAAAATTCTGCTTTTCCTTATCAAGAAATAGAAGATTTAGGCTATAACATTGCTTTGCACGGGCAGAAAACCTATAACGGGGTGGCGATTTTATCAAAATTTAAAATAGAAGAAATAATTTGCACTCAATTGCCAAGTGTTGCTAATTCTCAGTTGCCAAGCGATTTTAACCAACAGCAAGCTCGTTATTTAGAGGTTTTTATTAATCTCAAAAATCATATTGCCCGAGTTGGTTGTGTTTATGTGCCAAACGGTGGCGATAACTTGTTGCCAAATCAACATTTTACTAGCACCAACAAGTTTTGCTATAAACTCGAATTTTTACAACAACTTACCGCACATTGGCAAGAAAACCTCAAACACACTCAAGAGCTACAAATTTTAGCTGGCGATTTTAACATTGCCAATAGCGATCTCGATATTCATAACCCGCAAACCGAGCAATTGTTGTTTTCTACTCCAGAAAAACTAGCCTTGCAATCGCTTCTAAATCTGCCTTTGGTCGATGCCTATCGTGCTTTAAACCCACAAAAACAAGAATTTAGCTGGTGGCATTATCAATCGTCTGCCTTTGCTAAAAATTTAGGTGCCAGAATAGATTATATTTTAACTTCAACTTTTACCGCCGATTTTTTAACCGCCAGCTATCACGATATCAAGCAAACAAGAGAAGTTGAAAAACCTTCCGATCATTGTGCAGTACTCGCCGAAATAAAAATTTAAAAAATTATGAGGAATGGTTATAAAAAAAATAATCATCTAGAAAAATTAACATCAGATTTAAAAGAATTTGCAGAATTATTACAACAATCAACACAAAAACAACAAGCATCTTTTATTGTGGACTTTTATAATTTTCAGCAGTCTTTAGAGCAACCGCAACAACAAAAAGCTGATGCTGTAGAAAAATTATACCATTTCCATAAATAAATATCACGATTCGATCTAAATTCCACTTCTTGTAGAAGGGGTGCTCTTGAGTTGGTGTGGGGTAGTGTTGGCAAGCAGATCTCGATCTGAATTCCCCTTTTTGTAGAAGGGGTGGCGACCGAAGGTCGACGGGGTAGTGTTGGGAGACGATCGCAGATGTTTTTTCAAAAGATCCTACCGTGTATTGCCAACACTACCCCGCCCGCTATCGCAGGCACCCCTTCTATAAGAAGGGGAATATTTTCCAACACTACCCCCCGTCGACCTTCGGTCGCCACCTCTTCTACAAGAAGGTGAATATTCGAGATCTGCTTGCCAACACTACCTTGGTCTTTTTTTGCTATCGCAAAAAAATCCACCCCTTCTACAGAAGGGGAATTTTGCACCGAATTCGATCTAAATTTCTCTTCCACGGGATGGGGAATTTAGATCGAAGTGTAGTATTTATTTATGGAAATGATATAATACCGAGTTCTTCTAATGATAGTAAAGATGCATTGGATGTTAGATAATAAAAAACATTTGACAAAATAAAAAAAATAAATATAATTTTATATGTTTGATAAAAAACAAAACATTATTAACATAAAAATTATTATAAAGATATGAATTTAAATATAATGATCAATCTATTGAGACAATTTTCAACATCATTACAAGTTGCATCAGTAGAACAACAAGGTGCTTTTTTTCATGCTTTTTCTTCGGCTTACTCTTCTTTACAAAATCCGCAAGATCAAGCTCAAGCTGTAGGGGAACTAAATGCACAAGTGTCGCAAATATTAGGA
>RFXY01000040.1 GCA_009921385.1 Pseudomonadota bacterium | reverse complement strand
AGTAGAAAGTTTATTGGCAATGGAATCAATAAATTCGGTGGTATAAAGATAGTGCTTGCCATGCTCAACTTGATTGCCATAAACTGCCACCGCCAAATCTTTGGTAAAGATGCCAGATTCGATGGTGTGTAGGCATGCTAACTCAAGTTTATTGGCAAAATTACTAAGCTCTTGGTGCTCGTCAAGTTTTGCTCTAAATAATAAGCCTTTTGTCCAGGCAAATATTGAGGCTATTGGGTTGGTTGAGGTTGGTTTGCCTTGCAAATGCTCAATAAAGTGCCTAGTTACCGTGCCGTGAGCAGCTTCGGTTTCGGCTATTTTGCCACAAGGTGTTGTTAAGATAGAAGTCATAAGACCAAGAGAACCAAAGCCTTGTGCCAAAGAATCAGATTGCACATCACCATCGTAGTTTTTGCAGGCCCAAATAAAGCCGCCAGCAGATTTCATAGCAAAAGCCACCATATCGTCGATTAAACGATGTTCGTAGGTAAGATTTTGTTGTTGAAATTTGCAAGCAAAATCTTTTTCATAAACTTCGGCAAAAATATCTTTAAACAAGCCATCGTATTGTTTTAGGATGGTATTTTTAGTAGAAAGATAAAGTGGCAGATTTTTTTGCAAAGCCATATTAAAGCACGAGTTGGCAAAGCCAAAAATAGAATCGGCAGTGTTAAACATTGCCATCACCACCCCTCCATTTTCATTAAAATTATAAATATTTTGCTCAGAAGAATTTCCGTTTGCATCGGTTACGACTAGTTTGACTGTGCTATTGTTGCTAATTTTCATTTCGGTTGCCCGGTATTGATCGCCAAAGCCGTGCCTGCCGATAATTATTGGTTTTTGCCAAGTAGAAACTAACCTTGGCACATTGTTACAAACAATTGGCTCGCGAAAAACCGTGCCATCAAGAATGTTTCGGATGGTGCCGTTGGGTGATTTGTAGATTTGTTTGAGATTGAATTGTTTTTTTCGAGCTTCATCTGGAGTGATGGTGGCACATTTAATGCCAACCCCATATTGTTTGATAGCATTAGCAGAATCGATGGTGATTTGATCGTTAGTTTTGTCGCGGTTTTCTATGCCTAAATCAAAATATTTGATGTTTAAATTTAGATAAGGAAAGATCAATTTTTCTTTGATGAGTTGCCAAATTATTCTGGCCATCTCGTCGCCGTCAATTTCTACTATCGGTTGAGTTACGGTGATTTTGTTCATAAAATTTAGGTTAAGAGTTTATGTTTAAGTTCAGGAGAAATATTGGGTAAAACTTGGTTAATTTCTTGCATTTCAAGCATATTGCCGTTGCAGTGCAAAACCACATCGCAACCAGCTTGCAAAGCAGAAATAGCATTATTGCCAACACTGTCTTGCAATGCTTTCATTGAGAGATCGTCGGTGATTAAGATATTATCAAAGCCAATTTTTTGCCTGATAATATTGATTACTTTGCTAGAAATGGTGCCACATTTTTGTGCATCGAGTTGTGAATATAAAATGTGAGCAGTCATAGCAAGTTTTTGTTGATTTAAAGCCACAAAAGGCAAAAAATCGGTATTTTCTAGCTCAGACAAACTAGCATCAACCACTGGCAGTTCGAGATGGCTATCAGATTCTGCTCTGCCGTGCCCTGGAATATGTTTAATGACAGGCAAAACACCAGCTTGCAACAAACCTTGACAAGCAAATTGAGCTAAGTCACACACTTGTTTTGGATTTTCACCGAAAGATCGATTGCCGATAATTTGATGAGTGTGTTTTGTTAAAATATCAAGCACCGGGGCACAATTAACATTGATGCCAAGTTCTTTTAAAGCAAGACCGATTTCATAAAAATTTTGTTGAGTAGCCTCTAAAGCCAATTGCTTATTTTGTTGATAAAGACAAGCAAAATAGCTAGCCGAAGGAAATTGTTGCCATTCAGCAGAGTTAAGCCTAGCAACTCTACCGCCTTCTTGATCGATTAAAATTAGTGGATCGCCTTGCAAAACTTGCTTTAATTGCTGAGTGAGTTGCTTAACTTGATTTTTATTTTTGATGTTTCTTGCAAATAAAATGAAACCAAGACAACCATTTTGTTGAAAAAATTGATGCTCTTCGTGGGTAAGAGTTTCGCCAGCAATGCCGTAAATTACTGGTTTTTTTGCTAGTGGATTATGGGCTAAATTGGCTAACAACATTTACAAAACCCCTTTGGTTGAATTAATAGTGTTGTTTTGTTGAAATATCGCTTGTTTTAAGGCTTTCGCCACTGCTTTAAAAATAGATTCGGCAATGTGATGATTGTTGATGCCAGAAAGATTATGAATGTGCAAATTGCAACCAACAGTGTTGGCAAGGGCAATAAAAAATTCTCGAAACATTTCGGTGTCGGTGTCGCCAATTTTGGCTACTGTGAACTTGCTATCAAAAACAACATAAGGTCTACCAGATAAATCAAGCACACAACGGCTTAAAGCCTCATCGAGTGGCACATAAGCAGAGCCAAACCGTGCTATGCCAATTTTGCCACCCAAAGCTTGTTTAATTGCCAAACCCAAAGCCAAACCACAATCTTCGATGGTGTGATGAGAATCTATATGCAAATCACCCGATATTTCAATGTGCATATCGATGCCAGAATGACAAGATAATTGCTCAAGCATATGATTAAAAAAACCTAAGCCAGTGTTGATTTGATATTTGCCACTACCATCAAGATTAACCGAAATGTTGATTTTAGTTTCTTTGGTTTCTCTGTTGATGGTAGCGGTTCTCATAAAAAAAATAATTAGTTTTTAAAGTTTTGATAGGCAAAATCCCAGTTAATTAAGTGATTTAAAAAAGTTTCAATGTAGGTTGGTCGAGCATTTTGAAAATCGAGGTAATAGGCATGTTCCCAAACATCAATGGTAAGCAAAGGTTTAGCATTGGTTGTTATTGGAGTTTCGGCATTGCCAGTTTTGATAACTTTTAATTTGTTTTCTTCAAGCACTAACCAAGCCCAGCCAGAGCCAAATTGAGTAGCGGCGGCATTTTTAAATTCGGCTGAAAAATTTTCGTAAGAGCCAAAATCGAGTTCGATTTTTTTCAGCAAATCAGCAGATGGCTTGCCACCGCCGTTTGGTTTGATAGAATGCCAATAAAAAGTATGATTCCAAACCTGAGCAGCATTGTTGAAAATAGCGGCTTTGGTTTTGTCGTTCGCTGAAATTTTAATGATTTCTTCTAAAGTTTTAGTGGCTAAGTCGTTGTTAGCAACCAAATTATTTAAATTGGTAATGTAGGCTTGATGATGTTTGCCATAGTGATAGTTGATAGTGTTTTCGGTGATGTGTGGAGCCAAAGCATTTTTAGCATAGGGCAATTGGGGCAGTTGAAAAGGGTAGTGGTTTGACATTTTTTTGTCTCCTAAAAAAAAATTGTTATTAGTTGAGGTGATTTTATTATAACCAAACTTGCAAGCACCAACAAAAAACATTGGCAAAAGCAAGGTAGATTTAATAAATTTTCTTTTAATTATATTCATAAAAAGTGATTTTTTATGGAACTAGCTAAACAAAATTTTAAATTGGCAAAAAATAATGTCAAACTTATTTTTTATATTTTTAGATAAGACAAAATATTATGTTGAGTAAAATATAGGCCTGTCTATATTTTAGTTAACATAATATTCATTATGAGAAAAATAGATTTTTGAGATTTTTGTTTAATAAAATAATTGCATCTAAAAAATAAGCTTTTAGAATTTTTATTTGAGTGATGAAAATTTAATTTAATTAACTATGCAAATATTTCCCACAACTTTGCCAGATTTAAAAATTATTCAGCTTAAAATATATCACGATAATCGAGGTTTTTTTGTTGAAAGATTTAATCAAAAAACTTTTGCCGATCTTGGCTTGCCAACACAATATTGGCAAGATAATCATTCTTTTTCTTTGCCAAATGTTATTAGAGGTTTGCATTATCAGCAAAATCCTAGCCAAGCAAAATTGGTAAGCTGTATGAGTGGCTCTATTCTTGATGTGGCGGTTGATATAAGAAAAAATTCTCCAACTTTTGGCAAACATTTTTCTGTTGAACTTAATGGTCAAGATGGTAAAATGCTTTATATTCCTGCTGGTTTTGCTCATGGTTTTTGTGTTTTAGGCAATCAACCTGCCAATGTTCTTTATAAAGTTGATAATCAATATTCAGCAAGTGGCGATGGCGGAATTCTCTTTAATGATAGCACTTTACATATTTCTTGGCCAATTCATAACCCAGATCAGCCAATAGTGTCTAGCAAAGATTTATCTTTACCAACTTTTTTACAATATCAAAACTCAAATAACACATTTTAAAAATATGAAAAAAATTTTAGTTACAGGCGGTTATGGTTTTATTGGTAGTTATTTTGTAAAAAAGCAAGTTGAAAGTGGCAATTTTGTGGTTAATCTTGATAGCCTCACCTATGCTGGCAACCCTAAAAATGTTGAAGCGGTGGCAAATTCTGCTAATTATGTTTTTGTTGAAAATAGCATCAATAATCAATCTTTGGTGCAAAATTTATTAGAACAATATCAAATTGATTATTTAATAAATTTTGCCGCCGAAAGCCATGTTGATAATTCTATTAAATCTTCTGAAATTTTTATTCAAACCAACATCAACGGCACTTACAGTTTATTGCAGGCTTCTTTGCAACATTATAAACAAAACAACAAGTCTGATTTTCGTTTTTTACATGTTTCAACCGATGAAGTTTTTGGCTCTTTATCATTAACAGATCCCCAGTTTACCAAGCATAGTCGCTATCAACCAAACTCGCCCTACTCTGCTTCAAAAGCATCTTCTGATCATTTGGTTCGAGCATGGTTTGAAACTTTTAAACTACCAACTATTATCACTAATTGCTCTAATAATTTTGGCCCATTTCAACATCAAGAAAAACTAATTCCCACCATTATTCGCTGTTGCTTGCAAAATAAAGATATTCCAATTTATGGCAACGGCTTAAATATTCGCGACTGGATTTTTGTCGCCGACCATTGCCACGGCATCGATCTCGCTCTTAAGAAAGGTGAAATTGGTGAAACTTATTTGTTTGGTGGCGGTTGCGAATTTACTAATCTTGATATTGCTAAACAAATTTGCACAATTCTTGACAAACTACAACCAAAGTCTCATAATATTTCTTATCAACAACAAATTAAATTTGTGCAAGATCGAGCAGGACACGATTTCAGATATGCTATTAACAACACCGATAGTTTTAATGAATTAGGTTTTTCTCCTTCCAAAAGCTTTACCGATCGTTTAACCGAAACAATAATTCATTATCTTAGCATTTATGGCAACTAATACTTATACCGCCCTCATCACTCCGTTTTCTCAAAATAAAATAGATGTCGATAGTTTTGTAAAAATTATTGAAACACAAATTGCCAACGGCATCGATGGCATTGTGCCGTGTGGCACCACAGGAGAGTCGCCAACTCTTTCTTCTGACGAACATAATATGTTAATCGAAATTAGTGTTGCTACCGCCAAAAACAAAATAAAAGTTATGGCGGGAACAGGCTCAAATTCTACTGCCGAGGCAATAGAATTCACCAAACATGCCAAAAAAGTTGGGGTTGATTCGTGCTTAGTGGTGGCACCTTACTATAACAAACCAACACCAGAAGGTATTTATCAACATTTTTCTGCTTTAAATAAACTTGATATTCCTTTAATTATCTACAACATTCCGGGTCGATCTGTTATTAACATATCCGATGCACTTATTGCCAAATTGGCACAACTTGAAAATATTGTTGGCATTAAAGATGCCACTGGCGATTTACTGCGAATTGCTAATTTACGCAAATTAATCAACAAAGATTTTTTATATTTATCGGGCGAAGACGGCACCGCCCTTGGTTTTAATGCTATGGGTGGCAACGGCATCATTTCGGTTACTGCCAACATTGCACCAAAATTAGTTTCTCAACTGCAACAAGCAACCGCAGGCAATAACTATCCAGAGGCTCTAAAAATTCAAGATAAACTCACCACTTTACATTCGGCGATGTTTTGCGAAACCAATCCAGGGCCCGTCAAATATGCATGCAGTTTGCTTGGTTTGTGCCAACCAGAAATTCGTTTACCTTTGGTTTTGCCAACTTTAGAATCGCAACAAAAAATTAAACAAGAAATGCAAAATCTTAATCTCCATCTTAATCTCATCTAAAATATGCTTGAAAACATCAAACTAGCCAGCATTAACTGCGGTATTAAATATAAAAATCGCAACGATCTTTTGCTTATTTCTTTTTGTTCTGCGGTTAATGTGGCAGGTGTTTTCACCAACTCCTCAATGCCTGCCTACCCTGTGGTGTGGTGCAAGCAAAACCTCACCAACAAAACCGCCCAAAAAACGGCTAGGGCACTTATTGTTAACGCTGGCAATGCCAATGCTTTCACTGGCAAACAAGGCGAAGAGGCAGTAAAATTAACTACCCAAGCGGTGGCAACTCAACTAAACTGCCATCCCGAAGAAGTTTTTGTTGCCTCAACTGGTGTAATTGGCGAGCAACTCAACCAACAGTTAATAATTGATGCCCTGCCCTCGTTATGCAACAATTTAAGCAACACTCAACAGGCTTGGCAAGAGGCTTCTTTGGCAATTTTAACCACCGATACCAAGCCAAAATTAATCACCAAATTTTGCGACATCGAAGGCAAAAATATAAGCATCATCGGTTTTGCCAAAGGCTCTGGTATGATCGCCCCAAATATGGCAACAATGCTGGCTTTTATTTTTACCGATGCCAATATTTGCTCTAACACTTTGCAACAACTTTTGCAAGAAGCCAACGAAAACAGCTTTAATGCTATCACCGTTGATTCCGATCAATCAACTAACGACACCGTTTTGTTATTTGCCACCAAAACCGCCAAACATCACGAAATCAACGATTCTCACAACTCTCACCTGCATTCTTTTCGGCAAGCCCTAGGCGAGCTAATGCTCGACTTGGCAAAACTGATTGTGGTTGATGGCGAAGGGGCAAAAAAACTCATCGAAATTTCAGTAGAAGGAGCCAGCAACAAAATACAAGCCAAGCAAGTGGCCATGGCAATCGCCAACTCTCCATTGGTTAAAACCGCCATCGCAGGAGCCGATCCTAACTGGGGCCGAATTGTAATGGCGGTAGGCAAATCGTGCCAAGAGGCCTCGCCCGAAACCTTATTAATCAAAATCGGCGACCACCCACTCACCTTGCAAGGAGCCAAGCACCCTAATTATGTCGAAAAACTCGTGCATCAATATTTAACTGGCAACGAGGTAAAAATCACCGTCAATCTGGGCTTGGGCTATGCCTCATTTGTCGCCTGGACTTGCGACCTTAACGAAGAATACATCAAAATCAACAAAGATTATAGAAGCTAGGAAGATGACGATCAAAAATTCAGAGCAATCCATCAAGTGTCTGACTTCGATAAGGGAAAATCTATATTTAATAACCTTTTTAAAAAATGAGTTACAGAAAATAATTGTTGAAGATGTAGTGAAAAAGAAAGAATATTATGATTTAACAGATACACGATTGATAGAGATAATCAATCTTCTGAAAAGAGTGTAGTAGTTGAATCACAAAAAGAAACTATGGAAAATAAGAATGATTCAAATGAACACTCAAATGAAGACTCTGTAAAACCTCCATTTACAGATGAATATAAATCATGTATTAGATTACTTAATGAAAATGATTTATTTATTTATCAAAGTACAAATGTATTATTTTCTTTATTAATGTTTACTGAAATTGTAAATTTATATTATAATTTTAATAATGTTGGTGTATCTTTACTTATATTTA
>RFXY01000039.1 GCA_009921385.1 Pseudomonadota bacterium | reverse complement strand
TGCAGAAACTGTTAAAATTTTAATTCAAAATGGAGCCAATGTAAATGCACTAGATAATGACGGATCCGCCCCTCTTCATTATGCCACTTCAGAAGTTGCAGAAGTGTTGATAAAAAACGGAGCAAAAGTCAATGTGAGAAATAAAGTTGGGCATCTACCTCTTGACAATATTAAATTTCGAGACGATACCTTGGAGATTTGTTATCACTAAAATCAACAATCAATAATTATGCAAAGAGAATACAAAAAAATTAACAAAAGAAAAAGTCGGCAAATTATGGTTGGCAATGTTGCCGTGGGGGGCGATGCCAAAATTAGTGTGCAAACCATGACCAACACCAAAACCACCGATCCGCAAGCCACTATCGCTCAAATTAATCGCTGCATCGAAGCAGGAGCCGAGCTAATTAGAGTGTCGGTGCCCGATCAAGAATCTAGTGCTTGCCTTAAACAAATTGTTTCTGCCTGTTCTGTGCCGATTATTGCCGATATTCATTTTCATTATAAAAGAGCCATAGAATCTGCCAAAGCAGGAGCAAAATGTTTAAGAATTAATCCTGGCAACATTGGTTCGGCCGACAAAATAAAAGAGGTGGTAAAGGCCGCCAAAGATTATGGCTGTGCCATGCGAATTGGGGTAAATGCTGGCTCGCTTGAGCCTTGGTTGCTGGAAAAATATAAAACTCCAACTCCGCAAGCCCTGCTAGAATCGGCGATGCATCACATAAAAATTTTAGAAGACAACGATTTTTTTAACTTTAAAATAAGTGTCAAGGCTTCGGATGTGTTTTTGGCAACCGCAAGCTATCAACTTTTGGCAAATGCTTGCGATTATCCGCTACATATTGGCATTACCGAGGCAGGCAGTTTAAATGCCGGCACCATAAAATCGGCAGTGGGGCTTGGTTATTTGCTGATGCAGGGCATTGGCGACACCATTCGAGTTTCGCTTTCTGCCGATCCGCAAGAAGAAATAAAAGTTGCCTACCAAATTTTAAAAACTCTCGAGCTTCGTGAATACGGGGTTAACATTGTTTCTTGCCCATCTTGTGCTCGGCAGGGCTTTGATGTGGTAAAAATTGTAACCGAAGTTGAAAAACGAACTCAGCACATTAAAAAACCAATCACTTTATCTATTTTGGGCTGTGTGGTTAACGGGCTTGGCGAGGCTTCTCACACTCAAATTGGCATCACAGGCACCACAGGTGGCAAACACAATGTTTATTTAAATGGCAAACCGCATCATAAAATTGATGAAAATGAAAACTTGGTAGAACACATTATCAAATTAGTAGAAGAACAGGCCGATAAATCTTCTTTATGAGTTTTAATCTTTCTTTGTTGTTTTTGCATAAAACTAAATTTCTTTATGCTAGTTTTGTGCTTTTTGCCACTGCTTTTGGCATGAATTTGGTGATTTTTCCAGGGTTATTGCAGGCTAGTCACATCAAGGCCTCAACCATTTCTTATACTTTTTTGGCAGAAACTGCTGGCATTATTCTTGCTTCTCTTTGTTTTTCTTATTTAGCCAGCAAGCTTAAGCCTTGGCGAATGTTTTTTTTGGCAATAATTTTTTATGCGATATTGGTTTTGCTGATTTATTTTATGACCAGCAATTTGTTTGTGTGGTTTTGTTTTACTTTAATTTTAGGTTTTTTTTGGTTAATTATTGTGGTAAGTCGCTTTGCTTGGCTTAATATTTTTTTAGAAAAACACAATAGAGGCCTAGGAATTGCCTTTTTTAGCACTGCTATTTCTTTTGGCTTGGCTTTAGGACCTGTTTTGGTAAAAATATTTGGGGCAACCAACTATTTTTCTTTTGCAGTGTCTGGTGGCTTGGTTTTTTTAGCAATGCTAGTGCTTTTACCAATTGTTGGCGATATCAAGCGGGTGGCAATTGACAATTCTATAACCAACAAAATTAGTTTAAAAAATTTTTGGCAAAAAAATAAACAGTGTTTCTTAGCTCGATTTTTTTTAGATTTTCAAACCTACACTTTAATGACCTGCACCGTTCTTTTTGGAGTTAATATCGGTTTTTCTACTGAAAATGCTGGATTGCTAATTACCGCCTATATGTCGAGCACGGTTTTTGATATTGTAGCGGGCTTTTTATTAAAAAAATATCAAGAAAAAACCTTGATAAATATTGGTTTTGTTATTTGCTGTTGTTGTTTTATAATTATTTTTCTGCTGGTGTTTTTTAAGCAAAATTCTTATTTTCTGCTACTTTGGCTTTATTTTTTTTATGGCAGTGGCATTGCTTTTTTGTTTGTTTCAGTTTTTTCGATGATGAGCAATGATTATCAGCAACAAGAAATGCAGGCAGGAGCGACATTTCAGCTAATTGGCACTTTGGGGGCTTTTTTTGGTATTTTGCTTACTAGTTTTTTGATGATGTGGCATATTAGTTTTGGTTTTGTGTTAAGCATTATTTTGGCTGGTGTTTTTTATTTTTGTTTTGCAAATAAAAATATTTTTTTTTATTTGCAAAACAAAAATAAAATGCTATGATTTTATTGTTAGCTCAAAATATCACCAAAATAATTTATGTTAAAAAACCTTAAATTACTTAATTACTGCACACAATTTTTAACAATTCTTGCAATTTTTGTTGTATTTTCTTGCAATAAAAATCAATCATCGCAACTTCGTTTTGTTAATCTTGCTGGTAAATCTAAGCCAATTAAGTTTCGTGTTCCAGAAGAAAATGCTCAAATTTTAGGTAATGCTAAGCAAAATACTTTGCAAAGCAATAAAAATGATGCTACCTTAGATAAATCTTTAAATCAAAATTTAGCTCAAAATTCGGTGCAAAATATTTCTCCAACCAATCAAGTTTTGGTCGAAAATGCCAACCCCGCCCTTAAACCCCAAAATACACTAGATTCTAACCAATCTTCATCTGCCAACACCAATGTGCAATACAGCAATAATCAGCAACAATCGGTCAAAAATATTGCCGACCAAAAATATGATTTTGCCGAAAATGTTGCAAATTCGTTGTCGCCCAAGCCCGCCTCGGTCAATAATCAAGTGCCAGAAGAAGAAATGATTATTAAAGGTAATTATACCAATGAAACCAAAAATATTAAAGAAAAAGAGAAAATTTCTGATAAATCCAAGAAAAATCTGCAAAAATCGCAAGAAAAACAGCCTTTAGCAATAAAAAATTACAATGAAAAGAAATTTTATTTACAACTTGCCTCTTTTAACAACCAAGAAAATGCCGTTGATTTTAGCCAAAAATCAAAACATAAAAATATCGAAGTAATCGAGGCAAATTTAGGTGGCAAAACAGTTTATAGGGCTGTTGTGGGGCCGTATCAAACTCGTTTAATGGCATCAAAAGAAATGCAAAAAATTAAAAAATCTGGGCAAGAAGCTGTTATTATTAAACACTAATCTATGTTAAAAAAAATCACTTCTTTTTGTTGGTTACTTTTGCTTTTTTTTTCTTCTTGTTATTACGAAAATCAAGCTCTAAAAGGCAATAAAAGTTTTAAAAAAAAATTTGCCAAAGAAATTAAATCAATCAACAAAGATCGAATTTCTCAAAACAAATCCGATACAATGGCAACTAGTTTCGAAACTCCCTATTCTCAATTTTATTTTCCGCAAGACGAAAACGAGCTTACTTTTGACTACTACATTGGTTCTGTTTATTTTGGCCAGCCTTTCCCTCAACGATCTTTTCCTTATTATGAAAATTATCAATTTCAACAAGGTTTAGCTAGCGATCCTAACCGAATTTTCGAAATATCTTACAATTCTACCGGCTCAAAACCTTTTCATCGCATTGGGCTAGAATTTGATTCTATCAATGTTCCTGTTGCCGATAAATATGGTGTGCCAATTGATGATAATAATAAAAATTATTTGTTTTCTCAAAATTCTACCTTGCAAGAAAACATCTCAAACCTCAAAAAACAACAAAATACCGCTCAAAATGTTATCAGTCAAAAGTTAATAGAAGAAAAAAGAGAACTATTATATCAAAATCAAATTAAAGAATATCTCAAAAAAGATCAATTGCTCGAAGAAAATCTTTTTTATGCCATCGACAAGCAAGCTATTAATGCTAATCGCTATAAAAAAGCTAAATATTTTAACAATACCACATCAAAAGAAGAAGCATCAACAGAAGCAAAAAAATCACAATCAGATGCAACAAAAACTCAATCAACCACAACTGAAAATCAAAATAATTAGCTATGATTAATTTTGATTTATTGAAAAAATTATCATTTCATTTTTTAGCTTTCATTTGTTGTGCTTTGTGTCTAAAAAAACCTGTGTTTGCCAATGTTGTGCTTGAAAAATATCCGCATCTCGATCAGGCTCAATACTACTTTTTGATTGATGCTGACAGTAAAGAAGTTTTGTTGTCTAAAAATTCTAACACCTCTCTCGCTCCTTCTTCTATGACTAAGCTGATGACTGCTTATGTGGTTTTTGATTTAATAAAAAAAGGCTCTATCAATCTTAGTAGTCAATGCCTTATTGGCAAAGATGCCTGGAAAAAAAGCGGTTCTTCTATGTTTTTAAACTATGGCGATATTGTTTCGATCGAAGATTTGGTAAAAGGCTTGCTGGCTGTTTCGGGCAATGATGCGGCCATTGCTTTGGCCGAATCAACCGCCGGCGGATACGATAAGTTTATTGAACTGATGAATAAAAAAGCCAAAGAGCTTGGTATGTATAGCTCAAGCTTTAAAAATCCTCATGGTCTAAACCAGCAAGGCCATTATATGACTTTAAAAGATATTGCCACTCTTACTGCTCGGCTTTATTCTGATTTTCCTGAGTATAAAAGTTTTTTGCATATCGAAGAATTTACTTATCGCAATATCACTCAACGAAATCGCAATCCACTAATTAGCAAGCATTACGACGGCATTTTAGGGGGTAAAACTGGTTATACTGGCGATGGCGGTTATGGTCTTACTGCTATTGTGAAACGTCAAAATCGCAAATTGGTGGCGGTGGTCAATAAAGCTCCTAAACCAAAAATTCGTGAACAAATTATTACCGATTTATTTGATTATGGTTTTAATGAATATAAAAAAATTTCTATTTTTCAAAAAGGGCAAATCTTAGCCAAAGTTGATGTTTGGCTTGGAGAAAAAGCCAAAGTAAGGGCGGTTTTAGGGCAAAATATTGCTTTTACCATACCAAAAGATCAAGATCTTAATTCTATTGAAGCTTTTGTCAAAATTAACAATCCTGCGGTGGCTCCTGTGAAAAAAAACCAAAAAATCGGTGAATTGATTTTAAAATTAAAAGATGGTCAAAAATATCAATTCGATCTTTTTTCGCACGAAAACATAGAAAAAGTTGGTTTTATAAGGAAAATTAAATTTTTATTACAATATAAAATTAACAATTTTTTGACCAATAATGTTTTTAGATAAAGTTATAATAACATTTCCACTAATTAAAACCACACTTCGATCTAAATTCCCCATTCCGTGGAAGAGAAATTCAGATCGAATGCGGTGCAAAATTCCCCTTTTTTAGAAGGGGTGGCGACCGAAGGTCGACGGGGTAGTGTTAGGAGACGATCGCCGATGTTTTTTCGAGGGAATACGAGGGTTGTGCTGGTTGCCGACACTACACCGTCCTCTATCGCGGCCACCCCTTCTTTAGTGCGGGGAATTTAGATCGAAGTGTGGTTTTAATTAGTGGAAATGTTATTATGTGACACAGCAGTGATTTTATGGTTTTATAAATTTTTTTTGTCTTAATAATCTATGGCTACTGATGGCGAATCTGTGGGCTTCGTCACGAATTTTTTGTAAAAAATAAAGAACGGGAGAATTATTTTCGAGTTTTAATTCTGTTTGATTAGGCAAATGAAAAGTTTCTTGACCAGCATTTCTATTTTCACCTTTGGCAATGCCAATGATAGCAATATCTAATTCAAGTTCTTGTAAAATAATTTTTACTGCCTGCACCTGCGGTTTGCCGCCATCAATTAGCAATAAATCTGGTATTATTGCCTGAGTTTTATTATTTTTATGGGCAAATCGACGATACAGCATTTCTTTTAACATAGCGGTGTCGTCTTTGTGATTGTTGGTAAGATTGGTTAATTCTTGAGTTGTGTTTTGTTGTAAATAAAATTTACGATAACCGCTTTTAATAAAACCATCAACCCCAACTGCAATCATAGCGCCTACTGCATTGGTAAAATTGGTGTGGCTGTTGTCGTAGACTTCTATTCTTTGTGGCAATTTGGCTAGTGAAAATATTTTTTTAATTTCCAACAAAATTTGTTTAGTGCTAAGATGATGAGAAACTTTTTGTTCCAACAATTGCCACCCCAGATGATATTGTTCTTGCAATAAATTAAACTTTATTCCTTTTTGTGGATTTTCAATGACAATTTTTTTATGAGCTAAATTAGTGAGAAAACTTTCTAATAATGTATGCTGGTGAGGCATTATGTTGCAAATAAGAGCTGTGGGCGGTTGCTGATCTAAATAAAATTGTCCGATAAAATCTGACAAAAAAATAGATAAATCAAAATCTTCTTCATATTCGAAAAAATATGGCTTCGCTCCATAATTTTGACCAGCTCGATAAAAAGATATATAAATGCAAATCTTGCTTTGTAAAACCATTAAATTTAACAAATCAAAATCGCCAGTAAAAAAAGTATTGATGCTTTGTTTTTGCGAAATAACCTCGATTGCTTTGATTTGATCTCTTGTTTCTATGGCCTTTTCATATTGTAAATTTTGGCTATATTGTTGCATTTTTTGCTCTAAATCGCTTTTTACTTGTGCTGTTTTGCCTGCTAAAACTTCGATGGCACTGGCAACATTTTTGTTATAATCTGCTTGTTCTATCAGGTTCACACAAGGGGCAGAGCATTTTTTAATTTGATAATCAAGGCAAGGTTTTTTTCTGTTATTAAATTCGGCATCGCTGCACCCTCTCAGTAAAAAAGTTTTTCTGATTAAATCGATAGTTTTTTTTACTGCAAAAGCATCGGCAAACGGGCCGAATATTTTTTGATTTCCTGTGGTTTTTTTGCCTCGATATTTATTAATTTGTGGAAAAACATGCTTAGAAATAACGATTTGTGGAAAAGTTTTGCCATCTTTTAGCAAAATATTGAAAGGCGGAAGTAGTTTTTTGATGAGATTATGCTCAAGCAATAAAGCTTCAAGCTCGGTGTTGGTGATGTTAATTTCGATGCTTTTTGCCAAAGTAACCATTCTTTTAATGCGAAGAGAAAGGCCTGAAAAATTGGTGTAATTATTAACTCTTTTGGCGAGATTTTTGGCTTTACCAACATATAATATTTGCTTATCTTTATCGAAAAATTGATAGACACCGCTTTGAGTGGGAATTTGTGATAAAAATGGCTTGATATCTTCAACCGACATTTATTTTGTATAACGATTTTGTATTTTATATTTGTAAAAAAGCCAAGACAAGAATATTATTAACAAAATTAAGGCAATAAATTTGATGTTTTTTAATAAATATTGATGATGAATTCCGAAATAATAACCAAAAATTACCAAAGTTGTTGTCCAAATGCTAGAACCAAGAACGGTGTAGAGCAAAAATTTTGACATATTCATTTTGGCAATGCCAGCTGGTATTGAAATGAAGTGTCGAAAACCCGGTAATAATCTGCCTATAAACACCGAGACATCACCATATTTTGCAAAAAATAACTCTATTTTGTCGATAGTTTTGGGTTTTATCCAAAAAAATCGCCCAATTTTTAGCAAGACGGGGCGACCAAGCCACAAAGCCAAATAATAACTAAATACCGCCCCCAAGCAATTGCCTAAAATACCAAAAAAAATTACTAAAAAAAAGTTCAATTGATGCTTTGCCACAGCCATTCCTGCTGGTATCATGACAACTTCGCTAGGAATTGGCACCAAAGTGCTTTCTAAAAACATACCTAAAAAAATGCCGAAATAACCAAGATCAACTATAATTTCGACTAGCCAAGAGTTGATTTGATGAATAAATTC
>RFXY01000038.1 GCA_009921385.1 Pseudomonadota bacterium | reverse complement strand
TTTTAGCAACCTCTGGCGGCATATATTTTTCGTCGTGCTTAACCAATAATTCGGAAGAAAGAAAAGCATTTTCATTTTCCGAAAACATTCCTTTAGCAATAACACCTTGTTGTTCTTTAAATAAATCGGGCAACAAACCCACATAAGAAACAGTAAGTTCTTGCAGATTATCGGTGATAACAAACTTGGTGTGTAGACTATTTATTTTTACCACCGACCGCGACTTCACCAAGCCGCCAACTCTAATGGTTTTTTTTAGTTTTGCTTGTTGCTTATTGTGAGCCTGCCAAAATTCGGTTGGGGCATAAAAAAAAAGCAAATTTTGCCTGAAATTATCAACAATAAACCACAAAGAAAGCAAAGAAACAAAAAAAACACTGCTTACAAAGATAAGCCTTTGTTGCTTATGTTTTATCTTGCTTTTCTTCTTCTGTTTTAGCATAAAGTTTTTGATAATATTTTTTTTCTAAAATAAAATATGTGATTACCGATTTAATTAGCATAATAAACATAATAAAAAAAATAACCAAATAAGAGCTAAACACAAATAAAGAATAATCTTTCATAATTATACATCTAAATTAACAACTTTCAAAGCATTCTCTTGAATAAATTCGCGTCTTGGCTCAACCACATTTCCCATTAAAATAGAAAAAGTTTCGTCTGCCTCATCGAATTGCTCTATTTTCACTTGCAACAAAGTGCGATTTGCAGGGTCGAGAGTGGTTTCCCAAAGCTGTTCGGCATTCATTTCGCCCAAACCTTTAAATCGCTGAACAACAACTCCTTTTTTGCCTATTTCTTCAATTACTTGCCACATTTGCAAAGGACCGTTGATTGAAAATTCTTCTTCATTTCGCACAAACTTGTTGTTGCTATTTAAAAAAGAAGGGCAAATATGCTGACAAAGTTGAGCTAAGCCAACAACTTCTGGCATTTCAAAGTGATGATTTTTTAATAAAAATTCGGTATTAACACCTCTTTCTTGCTTGCTGATTACTAACTGTTGCAAAGTATTGAACGAAATTTGATATTGTTCGCCACCGATATTGTTAAACACTTGTCTGATGTTGTTTAAATGTTGAACATCTGCAACAAGATCAGCCAAATTTTGATTGAAAACCCCAGCTAAAGCTAATTTTGCAGATATTTCTGGTGGAATTATTCGAGCAATATCGTTTAATAATTTGCAAAATTTAGAAAGCTTGGTGATAAAATCTTGCAAATCTAAACCAGATCTGTCGCCAACAGCTGATTTAAAAACCGCATTTTGACAGGCATTTTGCACGATATATTGTTGCAAAGCAAGTTCGTTTTTTAAATAAACCTCGCTACTGCCTTTTTTTAATTTGTATAACGGCGGTTGAGCGATATATAAATAGCCTAAATCTATTAATTTTGGCATATGACGAAAGAAAAAAGTAAGCAACAAGGTGCGAATATGCGAACCGTCAACATCGGCATCGGCCATAATGATAATTTTATGATAGCGAATTTTATTAACATCAAAATCGTCTTTACCAATGCCACCGCCCAAAGCAATAATAATAGTGCCAACCTCAACCGAAGAAAGCATTTTATCGAATCTGGCTCTTTCAACATTGAGAATTTTGCCTCTAATAGGCAATATTGCTTGAAATTTACGATTTCTGCCCGATTTTGCCGAACCGCCCGCCGAATTACCTTCGACAATAAATATTTCACTTAGTGCAGGATCTTTTTCTTGACAATCGGCCAATTTACCTGGCAGACTAGAAATTTCAAGGGCAGATTTTCTGCGAGTGAGCTCTCTGGCTTTTCTCGCAGCCTCTCGGGCTTGTGCGGCTTCTATTGCTTTGCTTACAATAATTTTTGCTTCATTGGGTTTTTCTTCAAAAATTTGGGCTAATTTATCATTCATGCAAGATTCCACAAAAGCACGAACCTCTGAAGATATTAGTTTATCTTTAGTTTGAGAAGAAAATTTAGGATCAGGAACTTTTACCGACAAAACCGCAGTTAAACCTTCGCGAACATCTTCGCCAGAAAGAATAATTTTTTCTTTTTTAAACAACTTGCTGTTGCCTGCATAATTATTGATAGTTCTGGTGAGTGCAGCCTTCATGCCAGCTAGGTGAGTGCCACCATCTCTTTGCCTAATGTTGTTGGTGAAGCACAAAACATTTTCATGATAACTATCGTTCCATTGCATTGACAATTCAAGACTAATGCCACTAATTTTATCGGCAGAATTAATGGTGATAGTTTGGTGCAAAGCATTTTTACTTTTGTCTAAGAAATGTACATATGCCTCAACCCCGCCCTGATAAAACAATAAAACTTCTTTATTTTCTTGGGCACGAAAATCTTGCAAAATAATTTTCACCCCAGAATTTAAAAACGAGAGTTCTCTTAATCTTTGCTCTAAAGTGGCATAGTTAAATTCTAAAACATTACTAAAAGTTTGGTGTGACGGAAAAAAAGTTACTTGGGTGCCTTTTTTATTAACATTTTCAGCCACCATTTTCAGTGGAGAAACCGCTTCGCCATTATGAAATTTAATAAAATATTCTTTACCTTCTCGCCAAACAGTAAGCTCTAGCCAATCAGATAAAGCATTTACCACCGAAACACCAACACCGTGCAAACCGCCCGAAACTTTATAAGAATTTTGATCAAATTTGCCACCTGCATGAAGCTGAGTCATAATCACCTCGGCAGCCGAAACCCCTTCTTCTTTATGGAGATCAACAGGAATACCTCTACCATTATCACGCACCGTAACCGAACCTTCGGCATTTAATGCCACCAAAACTTCGTTACAATGCCCAGCTAAAGCTTCGTCAATGGCATTATCAACAACTTCATAAACCATATGATGCAGACCGCTACCGTCGTCGGTGTCGCCAATATACATACCTGGCCTTTTTCGGACTGCTTCTAAGCCTTTTAAAACCTTAATGGAATCGGCACTATATTGATTTGGAGATGAATTTTCGCTAGACATAATTTTTGCAAATGGTGTTTGGTTGAAACTTTATAAATAAGCACTTCAATAATTTCAAAAACTAAAATTGCCAAAAATTTTAATCGATTAAAACTAAAAAGCAAATTATTTTTCTTGACATTATTTTGGCTTTTATTTTTAACAAATATTTATCAATTAATTATACCAAAGCTTATCTTTAAATGCATAAAGATGAGCTTTGGTATTATTTTTTAAAAACAATGTAATAAGTTATTGCAAATTTATTTTGATACCATAATATTTTTAGTAAAATTTACCAATTTTTTTCTTGTATATCAGATGAAAAAATATCTCTTTATTATCATTGCTTTGTTGCTTTGTTGCTCTTGCTCAAACAGAGTCATCGATGTCAAAAGCCCTTGTGTTTCTTCTAAGCATGGCCCTTGTGGCCCTAAAAAACCAATCAACAATTGGTGGCTTAAAGACATTTCTCAAAATCAAATTTCTTAATTTTTTATGTCCGAAGAAAAGAAAAATAATTCATTTTTAGATAGAATTAAAAAAAAGAACGATCCAGCTAAAAATGAAAATATAGCAGATAAACACAACCAAGCAGAATCTAGCTTTGCCGGTCGTTTTCAAAAAAAACCAACCATGACTTCTACTAAACTCGATAATGTCGCAGAAGAAGAGCCAGATTCTGAAAAAAAACCAATCGACCCAAAAAAAAGAGCCTTAGCAAAATATATTTATTTAGTAAAAGGCATAGATGCTGGCAGAAAAGCTTGGTATTATGTGTTGGTTGAAGCCTTAAAAGTGCAGTTATTTTTAAAAGCTTTAAACGATGATATTATTCATTTAGAGAATTACGGTAAAATACTATATTCTGCCTATGGCGAAGAGCCTCCAGCTCACATCACCAAAGCCTTAAAAGACGAATACGGTATCGATTAATCATCTTTCATTATGAAAAATCTTAAAATATTTGCCATCGTTACTTTATCTGTTTTTGTTGGTTTCTTTTCAGCAATTTCTATTGCCGAAAACTCTCTACTTAAAACCAAATCACAGCCCGTTTCTAACAAAAAATATTCTGCCGATTTTCTTAATGAAATTGTCAATAAAGTCAAAAACGAATATGTCGAAGAAAAAACCGATTCTCAACTTATTGAGGCAGCCGCTTCGGGCATTTTGTCTTCTCTCGATCCTCACTCTTCTTTTTTAAATGAAGAAGATCTCAAAGAAATGAATGTGCACACCAAAGGCGAATTTGGTGGAATTGGCATTGAAATTTCAAGCGAAATGTCGGTAACCAAAGTGGTTTCTGCCATAGAAGACACTCCCGCCTTTAAAGCAGGCATAAATTCTGGCGACTACATCATTAGAGTCGATGATGTTTCTACTCAAGGCTTACGAATTGATGAGGTAGTTAAAAAAATCAGAGGAAAGCCCAACACTTCTGTAAAGCTCACCATCTATCGCAAAGGCGAAACCGCACCAATTGAAAAAACCATATTACGAAAAATTATCAAAATCAACCCTGTAAAAAGCAACTTATTTAAAGATGTTGCCTACATCAAAATCAATTCTTTCTCCGAAAAAACAACAGATGCGGTAATTAAAGAATTTGCCAACATTCAAAAAAAGCTCGATAAAACTGTTAGCTTAAGAGGATTGGTTTTAGATCTCAGAAACAACCCTGGTGGCTTGCTCGATCAATCAGCAGAAGTTGCCGATTTATTTTTGCCAAAAGGCGCTAAAATAGTTTCTATCAAAGGTCGAGATAAAACTAAAATCATCGAATTTATCGATGACAAACCAGAAACTTTATTACCAAATTTGCCAATTGCAGTTTTAATTAACGAAGGTTCCGCTTCTGCTTCTGAAATTGTCGCAGGTGCTTTGCAAGACAACAAAAGAGCCATAATTATGGGTAGCAAATCTTTTGGCAAAGGTTCGGTGCAAAGCTTAATTCCGTTGCAAGACAATTCTTCTGCTATTAAAATTACAACCTCTCTATATTACACACCTTCTGGCAGATCAATTCAAGCATCTGGCATCGAACCCGACATTGAGCTTGAAATTGCCACTATCGAAAAACAAAAACAAAATCTTCCCAAAGATTCTGAAGCCGATTTAAAAGGTCATATAGAAGTTGAAATTAATCAAAACATCAACAAGACCTCAAAAAATCAAGATAAAAAACTGCTTGACAGCAACTTAGAAATCTATCAAAAAGATTATCAATTAGGCAGAGCAATTGATTTAATTAGGGGAGTAAGTTTAAGCAAAGCTATTTTTAGCGGTTCTTAAAAAATATAATGCTATTTAGGACTGTTGCATCGCTAATTTGTTTTAATTTTTTGCTAGTTTTGAGGAGAAATTTTAGCTATTTTTAGCCTCATATTAAGCATATCGTGTTGTTGCGATAGCACAACTAAATAATCGTGTTGTTGCGATAGCAAATAAAGTAAAATATAATTAGTGATGCAACAGTCTCAATTTAGAGTTTATCTAATATTGTTATTTTTAACTTTTAATTTTAATTTGGCATATGCTAAGCCAAATAGTTATTTACCAAGCTTAATTATTGTTAATCAACAACATATTACACAACCAGAAATTTGGCAAAGATGGCAATTTTTGTTAAATACCAGCAAAATATCTCACCATAAAAACAATCAAATAATAGCAATTTGGCAAGAAAAATTACTAGAAAAAATAATCGAAGAAGAACTGATTTTACAAACAGCCAAAAAATTAAAACTCGAAGTATCTAGCCAAAATCTCAACAATTATCTCACTGAAATCGCCAATCAACAACAAAAAACCTTGGCACAATGGCAAAATTTTTTACAAAAAAATAATCTTGATTTCAATTATTATCTCAAACAAATAAAAGCTGAAATGCTGTGGTTTCAAATTATCGAGCAAAAAATCAAGCCAAAAATACAAGTTAGCAACCTAGAAATAAACGAGATTGCCGAACAAAATCACACCAACAATTTAGAAATAAAATTTCAACTAGCCGAAATTGTTATCAGCAATAACAACAAAAACACCGAAAAATTTATTGACAATCTTCATCAGCAATTGTTGCTAGGTGCCGATTTTAAAAGCTTGGTAAGACAATTTTCTATCTCAGAATCTGCTCAAAAAAATGGCGAAATTGGTTGGTTTTCTCAACAAGATTTAAATAAAAAAGTTTATCAAGCTATTGCAAATTTATCTATTAACAACTATTCTTTACCATTACAAATTGAGAATAATTGGTATATTTTTAAAATTATTAATAAAATACACAAAAATAATCTCGATGAAAACACAAGAAACAAGCTAGAAAACTTGATTTTTCATCAAAAATTAAACAATTTTTCCAAATCTTATTTGCAAGATTTAAAAAATAACTCGTTAATTGAAATCATGCCAAACCTTAATATAACCGTCTTTTAATAATGATTAATGATATTTCGCACAACTTTCTTTTTGATTCTTACAAAAACAACGAAAAACCCTACATCTATGCCGATGATCATATCGAAATTAATGTGTGGCCAGAATTTTTAGATATCAAAAACAACGATCTAGATTTTATCTATGTTTGGGCTTATCATATCAATATCAAAAATTTAACAACGAATGATTTAAAATTAATAAGCAGGCATTTTCGCATCACCGACGAAAAAGGTCGCATCATCGAAGTCAACGGCGATGGAGTGGTGGGCGAACAGCCCATTATCAAACCAAAACAGTCTTTTCAATATAGTAGCGGGATACATTTAAAAACAGAGAGTGGCATTATGTCTGGTTATTATAAAATGCAAAACACCGAAACTGGCGAATTTTTACAAGCTAATTTGCCAAGTTTTTCTTTACATTTACCCAATGACAATTCGTTAAAAAATTAAATGTTTTTTCATAACTATCTTGCCTCTACCAACAGCAATAACATTGAGTTAGGCTTAGATCGTATTTTGCTGTTACTTTCTCGACTTAACAACCCGCACCTTAATTTACCGCCCGTCATTCATATTGCAGGCACCAACGGCAAGGGCTCTGTTTTGGCATTTCTTAAAGAAATTTTTAATCAGGCAAATTACACAGTGCATCGCTACACTTCGCCACATTTGGTAAGATTTAACGAGCGAATTGAAATTGCTAACCAAATAATTTCTGATGAAGAACTCAATAAACTCGCTAAGCAGTGTCATTTAGCTTGCCAAATCACACCAACAATTAACCCAACTTTTTTTGAATTTACCACTGCTATGGCTTTTTTAGCATTTAGCCAACACAAAGCCGATGTTGTGTTGCTTGAAACTGGTTTAGGAGGAGAATTTGATGCCACCAATGTTGTTCCACAGGTTTTGTTATCAATCATCACCACCATTTCGTTTGATCATCAAGAATTTTTAGGTAATTCTTTAACAGAAATAGCCAAAGCAAAGGCGGGAATTATTAAAAATAACTGCCCAGTAATCACTGCCAAACAAAATTTAGCAGTGAAAAAAGTTTTATGGCAAACCGCCAAAGCAAAGCAAGCCAAAATTATTAGTGCCAACATCAAAAAATTACCGCCTGAACTATTAACCAACAATATCGCTTTACTTGGTCGACACCAAATTGATAACCTAACATTAGCTTATCTCGCTATTTTAACTCAACATAAATTCAAAATTGGCTTTAACCATATGTTGCAATCAGCAAAAACCACAAAATGGCCAGCTAGGTTGCAAAAAATCGAATTTGGTTCTATCAAAAATAATCTACAAAATTGCCAACTTTATCTTGACGGAGCTCATAATTTAGCTGGGGCAAAAATTGTGGCGAAATTTTTAAAAACAAAACAAAATACCAAAAGAATTGTGGTTTTTAATATGCTACAAAACAAAGATTTATCTGGGTTTTTACAACAAATTAAAAACCACCTCGATTTGTTGTTGATTATTGATGTTGCCTTTCATCAACAACAATACCAAGCCACAGAAATTAGCCAAAAAGCAGAAAAACTAAACATTGCAAGCAAAATTATTGGTAATTTTACCGAAATAAATAGTTTTTTAACTAACACTCAAAACACTGTGATAATTTGCGGTTCTCTATACTTGGCGGGCAGTTTTTTGTCTTTAAACTTATAGTACTCAAAAAGATGAA